>JAJXXN010000070.1 GCA_021781075.1 Acidobacteriota bacterium
CCTGGGCCAGCGTCAGGCGCGCGGGCGCGGAGTGCTCCGGCCCCAGGATGGTGACATAAGGGTTGAGCGCGGTTTGCAGCGCCGTCACACCCGCGCCAAGGATAAAGACCGCGGTGAGAAACAACGGGAAGCTGAGCATTTTGGCGGCGGGTATGAAAACCAGGCAGCCCGCCACCTGCACAAATAGCGAGACAACAATCGTGCGCTTGTAGCCAATCAATTCAATGATCTTGGCCGCCGGCGACGAGAACACAAAATAGGCGAGAAAAAACGCCGAGGTGGCCAGCGCGGCCAGTCCCTGGGGCAGGTCGATGATCTTGCGCAAATACGGCACCAGCGCCATGTTCAGCGTGGTAATGAACCCAAAGATGAAAAACAGTGAGGTGACCGCGATGAAGGGTCCCGTATAGCTGCTTCGGCCTGTTTGAGCCGGTGGGGTGGATCGAGTTGCCATGTTGATTGCTCCCGCTTCTGGTGAAGTTGTTGTGAACCATGCCGGACGGCGATTGTTGGTCGCCGTTGATTGCTGCATACAAAGTAAATGCACAGGCATCAGGGATGGAAGCGTTGTTTTTTGCGGTGGCCGTGGCGCCTCTTTCGCAAAGCCGCACCAAGTGGCTATTCTGGATGTGCACCCAGGGAGAAATGCCACCATGCCCAACGAGGAGTTCACCCCCGCGCAGCGCGAAAAAATTCTGGAGGCGCTCGAAGGCAACTGGCGGGCGGAGATGGAAGGCTACCACACCTACCTCGGCCTGGCGGACAACGAAACCGACGCGGTCCGCGCCCACATCCTGCGCCACCTGGCGGCGGACGAACTGGAGCACGCACGCCTTTGGGGTGACCGCATTGCCGCCCTCGGCGGCCCCATGCCGGCCTACTCCGGCCCCGAGCACGGCGAAGCCGATTCGTTTGCCATGAGCGCCGGCGGGCCCATCATGGCCCTCCGCCGCCTCGAAATCGAGGAGAGCCGCCACATTGCCAACTACGGCAAGCAGTTGAAGGACCTTGGCGACCACGAATCAATGGCCATCCTGGAGCACATCATCGACGATGAGCGCGAGCACCACCGCGAACTCAGCGCCCTCATCCGCGGCCACTATCACGCCGGCGACCACGCGCCCAAAATCGACCCCAAGGCCGTCCTTGAGGAAATGCTCCGCAAGCGCCAACAGGGCAAACCCCAGGCCGGCGCCTGGATCGGGGACGCCATCTACGGCGTCAATGATGGCCTCGGTGCCATCTTCGGCATCGTCTCCGGCGTCTCCGGCGCCACCGCGGGCGACGCCCGCTACGTCCTCCTCGCAGGCATCGCAGGCATGGTCGCCAGCGCACTCTCCATGGGCTCAGGCGCCTACCTCGCCGCCAAAAGCGAGCGCGAAATCTACCAGGCCGAGGTCGTAAGGGAGCGCGAAGCCATCCATATGAACCGCGCCGAGGCCCGCGAACTGCTCAGCCTCTACTACCAGGTGAAGGGCCTCCCCGCCGTCGATGCCGACCGCGTCGTCGAGCACATCGCCAAGGATGAGGAGCAGATGGTCCGCGCCCTCACCTTCGAGCGCCTCAACACGAGCGAGGAAGCGCTCTCCAACCCCGTCGTCTCCGCCAGCTCCGGCGCGCTCTCCACCGCCGTCGGCGCCTTCATCCCCATCATCCCCTTCTTCTGGATGCACGGGCTCAACGCCGTCATCGTCGCCGGCATCATCTCACTCGCCGCGCATTTCGCCGTCGGGGCAGCAAAAAGCCTCATCACCGTCCGCTCCTGGTGGTCCTCGGGTTTGGAGATGACGGTTGTGGGCGCGGTTGAGGGTGCGGTGACATATGGCGTTGGCTTGCTGCTCGGCGCGGGGGTGTAAAGCTAGTTCAGCCAGCAAATGAATTCGGAAAATAAAAAGGCGCGGCATCAACCGCGCCTTTCTTTTCATGTCTGCATTGTTTAGTTTGACGACGCAATCTCACCCGCCGCTTTTTTCCCCAGCCGGATGCAATCGGAAATCCCGATCCCGTCATATGCGTTCCCCGCCAGGTACAAGCCCTTCAGCTTCGCAGCCCGCTCTGCAATCCGCGCCTTCCTCGCGTTATGGCCCACCGAATACTGCGCCATCGACCGGCTCCAGCGCGTCACACGCTCCGCTGTCGGCGCGGCCGCAATCCCCAAAATCTCCTTCAACTCGCGCTTGACGGTTGCGATGAGATGCGCATCCGACTCTGCAAGGAGTGCCTCACCCCGCATCCCGCCGAGGAAAGCGCGCAGCACGGCTTTGCCCTCAGGTGTGCGGCCCAGAAATTTGCGATGCACAAACGTGCATGCCAGCATCGACCGCCCCTCGCTCGCCGGCACCAGAAAACCAAAGCCCTCGGGCAGCTTCAGCGCCGCTTCGTCGTCATAAACCAGGTTCACCGTCACTGACGACGAATACGTCACCGCCGTCAACTCCGCCGCCAGTTGCGCATCCACACGCTCCAGCAACTTCCCCGCCGCCCATGCCGGCGTCGCCAAAATCACCGCGTCAAATGTCTGTTCCGCCGCCGGCCCCGCCTCGGCCGAACCCGTGCGGACAATCCAGCCCGCACCCGTCGGCTCAACAGACGCGACTGGCGTCCTGACCCGCAGGTTGGCCGGGTTCAGCTTGGCCACAATCGCACTGGTCAGTTGGCTCATGCCGCCCTTGAGGGTGGTAAAAATCGTACGCGGCGCGGCTCCCGCGCCTTTGCCCGCCTGCCCGCCGCCCACCGCGCTCGGGCCTGCGCTCACCGCCCGTGCCTTCATCGCCTTGCGCATCTTGGCATAGCTGGCCAGCATCCCCCGCGTCAGGGAACCATGCTCGCGCTCCATCTCCACAAGCTTCGGCAATACTGTCTGCGCGCTCAACTGGCTTGAGTCGCCGCCGTAAATTCCGCTCAGCAGCGGGTCAGCCAAACGCTCCACCGCCTCCTTGCCGTAATGCCGCCGCACCAGCTCCGCCACCGATTCATCCCGCCCATCCGTCTTCCGCGGCGGATGCAACAGCTCCATCCCCATCCGGAGCTTCGTCCCCCAACTGAAAAGCCGCGTCGTCATCGTCGGTATCAGCTTTGTCGGAATCAAAAACATCAAACCGTCCGGCAGCGGGATCAGCCGGTTCTTCACCACAATAAAAGTCTTGCGCTCCTCGTCATTCGAGCCCACCAGCTCGCCGCCCAATCCAAGCTCCCGCGCCAACTCCGCCGCCTGCGGCTTCTCACTCAAAAACGAGTCCGGCCCCAGTTCCAGCACCGCACCGCCCACAATCTCGGAGTTGATGACGCCGCCCAGCCGCGGCGCCGCCTCAAAAAGCGTGTATTGAATTCTTTTTTTCTCCAGCTCGTAAGCGGCGGCCAGCCCCGCCACTCCGCCGCCAATAATCGCTACCCGCATTTTTTCTTCCAGACCTCCAACAGTTTCAGGCTACAACGCGCGGGGGTGGGGGCGTGGGTGATGCGAGTCACTCCGCCACCCCGCTAAAATAAACCCATGCCCACAGCCGTCCGCTCGCACTCGAAAATCAACCTCGGCCTCTATATAGGAGCGCCCCGGCCCGACGGCTTCCACTCCCTCGCCACCGTCTACCAGACCCTCGAACTCCACGACATCGTCGAAATCTCCGCAACCACCGCCCCGCAAACCCGCATCCACCTCGAATCAAACGACCACCGCGTCCCCTGCGACCCGCGCAACACCGCCTGGAAGATGGTGGAACTGACGCTTGCGGCACTCAACCTCACCGCCGGGGTCCAAATCACCATCCACAAACGCCTCCCCGTACAGGGCGGGCTCGGCGCAGGCTCGGCCAATGCTGTCGCCGCGCTCATCGGCCTCGAAAATGAATTGGGCATCGTGGATGCACCCGAATGGCAGGCAAAAAAACTGGAGATTGCCGCCCAGGTCGGCTCCGACGTCCCCCTCTTCCTCATCGGCGGCGCCGTCCTCGGCACCGACCGCGGCCAGCTCGTCGAAGCTCTCCCCGACTTTGAACCTGTCTGGTGCGTCGTCGCCGTGCCCGCCATCGGTGTTTCCACTGCCAAGGCCTTTGCCGACTGGGACGCCCTCTGCGCCGCAGGGAACTTGACCGCGGGGCTGTCTGCCGATAAACTAAGTAAGTTGAGTCAGGCTTTGGCATCCGCCTTTGAGTCAGGCTCATCCGGTGTCCTCCCCACGGGGGAGAACCTTGCGGGACTTGAGTCCGCGCTTGTCCGAACCGGGATCCTTGGCTGGATCGAGAACGACTTTGAAAAGGTCGTCTTCCCCCAGCAACCTTCCCTCCTCGAGATAAAGCAGGCACTTGCGTCCCCCGGTACCCCGGGTGAGGCCCTCCATGCGGCGTTGTCCGGTTCGGGCTCAGCGCTTTTCGGGCTGTATGCAAGCCTTGAAAATGCCGAGGCGGCCATCGCGCGCCTGCGCCAGGGGGGCATCGAGTCGTACCTGACCCGCACCCTGCCACGCAGCGAGTACTGGCAAAAGATGCTGGCCTCAACCCGCAAGTAAGGCAATTATTTCGGGGCAAGATTTTCAGCATTGACAGGATTCCGATGGGCGCGAAACACTGCCTCTCGGTTCCAGCAGTTGGGCGATCGTCTAATGGTAGGACCGTGCCCTTTGGAGGCACTTGTCCAGGTTCGAATCCTGGTCGCCCAGCCAAGACTCCTGCCAAGGGCATTTTGTCGCCCAACAGCCGGGGTGGCAGTTCAGCTTGGGACCTTGCAAAGCAAGCCCAGGCTTGGCGATTTTTGGGGGCTATCGCAGCACCTTGAAATCGCATCAGGCGCGCTTAACCGGCGCACAAGCCTGAATCATCAACCGCACCAACGCCAACCAGCTTTGGAGGGGATTTGAGATGGAAGCGAGCGCAGTGTTGAAGCCCGACGCAACGGAAGAACCAAAGACCAAACCGGTCGCCGAAAAAAAACGCACGCGGAACCTGAGCGAGGACAAGCACTTCAAGCTCTTCTGCGGCTCGGCAAACCGCGCCTTGGCCACTGAGATTGCCAAGCACATCGGCACCACCGTGGGCGAGGCCAAGTTGCAGCGCTTTGCTGACGGCGAAGTCTACTTTCAGCTTCTTGAGAATGTCCGCGGCGTGGATGTGTTTGTGGTGCAGCCCACTTGTTATCCGGTGGATCAGCACTTGGTGGAGCTTCTGGTGATTATTGATGCACTCAAGCGGGCCTCGGCGGCCAGGATCACGGTGGTGGTGCCGTATTACGGCTACGCCCGCCAGGATCGCAAGGACCGTCCCCGCGTGGCCATCAGCGCCAAGCTCATCGCTGACCTGCTGACCACGGCCGGCGCCAACCGCGCCCTGTTTGTGGACCTGCACGCCGCCCAGATTCAGGGCTTCTTCAACATTCCGGTCGATCATCTGTTTGCCAGCCCGGTGCTGGTCAGCTATTTCCGCGAGCTCCATCTGCCCAACCTGACCG
>JAJXXN010000088.1 GCA_021781075.1 Acidobacteriota bacterium
TAGTACGTGGACCGGACGTTGGTGACCCAATCGCGCATGGCCTCGTTGATGGCGTCCTTGAGGGTCTTTGAGCCGGAGCTGACGCCGCGGACCTCGGCGCCTAGCAGCCTCATGCGGAGCACGTTGAGCTCCTGGCGACGCATGTCTTCCTCGCCCATGTAGACGACGCAATCAAGGCCGAGCAGGGCGCATACGGTTGCGGTTGCCACGCCGTGCTGGCCTGCGCCGGTCTCGGCGATGATGCGTTGTTTGCCCATGCGCTTTGCCAGCAGTCCCTGCCCGAGGGAGTTGTTGATCTTGTGCGCGCCGGTGTGGAGAAGGTCCTCGCGCTTCAAATAGATTTTTGCCCCGCCGAGTTGTTCGGTGAGGCGTTTGGCATAGTAAAGAGCCGTGGGACGGCCGGCAAAGTCGTGGAGAAGCTGGTCAAGTTCGGCCTGGAATGTGGCATCGTTTTTTGCGCGCTCGTACTCTGCCTCGAGCTCGGTCAGCGCGGCCATGAGCGTTTCTGGGACATAGCGGCCGCCGTAGACGCCGAAGCGGCCTGGGGCTGGGTTTGAGGGGTGCGCGGGCAGTACGACCGAGGACATAAGTGAAACACTCCTGATTTCAGTGTACAAGGAGAATTTTGGAGGAACCGGGTCGAATGGATGAATCAAAGAGATGAACTGTCGCATCTGTATAATAGTTGTTTAAACAAATAAATGGTGGCTAAGATGGAGGGCAGGATGAAGCTTGGGCAGGTTGAGGGACGGCAAATTGGCATTGCCGCAAAGAATTTTCAGGCTCCGGCCACGGCGCATGTGGGGCGTGTGCGGCTGGCGGTGAGCGACCTGGCGCGCTCGGTGGAGTTTTATGGGTGGGTGTTGGGCTTTGCGGTGATGGAGCGCGGCGATGGTTGGGCGCGGCTGGGCGTGGTTGGCGAGCAGCTCGTGCTGCTGGAGCTTGAGGAGCTTGCAACTCCGCGGTCCACGCAAGGCGCGCCGCGGATGGGGCTGTTCCATGTGGCGTATCTGTTGCCGAGCCGCGGGGATTTGAGCGCATTTGTGCGACATGCAGTGCGCCAAGGGGTGAGGTTTGGCGCGGGCGACCACATCTATAGCGAGGCAATTTACTTTGCGGATCCTGATGGGTTGGGGATTGAAGTTTATGCCGATCGGGCTCGGGACGAGTGGCCAGTGGCGGAGCGAATGATGGCCGATGGCACACCGGCGCTTGAGTATGCCACGGCGACACTGCCCTTGCGGTTCAATGAATTGCCGGTGGTTGATGAAGATGCGTGGAAGGGCGCACCCACAGGGACGCGGGTGGGGCACGTGCATTTAAGCGTGGGGGCGCTGGATAAGGCGGCGGAGTTTTATCATGCGGGCTTGGGCCTTAACCTGATGACCTGGAGTTTTCCCGGCGCGCTGTTTGTTGCGGCTGGCGGTTACCACCACCACGTGGGTTTGAATGTGTGGAATGCAGGCGCGCCACAGGCGGCCGATGATGAGCCGCGCCTGCTGGAGTGGAGCCTTGTGCTGCCGGATGAGGCGACGCGCGAGGCGATGGCAGCATCCATGCTGCGGGTTGGATTTGAACCAACCAAGAAAAAGCAAGGTATGAGTTTCATGGATGCATACGGTTCGCGAGTGCGCCTGGTTACCGAAGAGTGAAAGATGCAAGGGTCGGGTCAATGAGCATCCGGTAAGATGGTAGACGAAGTCATCCCATCGACCATGGCGCGGCAGATCCATTACAACTCGGCGGAGAGCATTGACCCCAGAACCGCCGCGGACCCATACCTGCGCCCCTCATTCCCCTTGAGCGACCGCATCAAGCGGCAGATTTGGAATTGCTGCTGGCTTGTTTTCTATCGCCTTTCACCGCGTCCCTTCCATGGCTGGCGCGCCTTTTTGCTGCGGTTGTTTGGTGCAAAGATGGGGTCGGATTGCCACTTTTACCCGAGGGCCAGAATCTGGGCCCCGTGGAACCTGATTTGCGCCGACCAGGTTTCCGCCGGCGATGATGCGGAGATTTACAATCCCGCGCCGGTGCGCTTTGGCTCGCATGCGATTGTTTCCCAGGGGGCGTACATCTGCGGTGCTACGCATGATTACGATAATCGTGAGTTCCCGCTGATTGCCTACCCGATGGAAATTGGCGCGCATGCGTGGATTTGCGCGCGGGCAATCGTGGGGCCGGGCGCCGATGTCGGTGAAGGCGCGATTCTTGGGCTGGGCGCGGTGACAACCAAAAACCTTGAGCCGTGGGGCGTGTATGCTGGCAACCCGGCCGTGAAGGTCAAGGACCGCCGTCCATAAACCCGGGCTGATGCCACTCAAAGTGTGATTCGCATCGGATAATAAAGAGTGGGACGTGTATCCGCGGCATTGTATGCGGTCCATTCCTGCCAATAGCGGATACATGCACTAAGCTGGAGCACGTCCCTTTTGGAATCAGTGCTAAGTTTGGCGGCATTTGACATGCCCACACATTTTGAACCGGGGAAATAATGCAAAGCGCAACCAGGGTCTTGATTGCCGAGGACGAGCCCAATGCATTGGAGGGGCTCGCAGAGCTGGTTGCGGGCTGGGGTTATGCTACCGAGCGGGCGCGCGATGGAGTTGAAGCCTGGGGAAAATGCCTTGCCTGGAACCCTGCCATTCTGATTACCGACCTGAAGATGCCCCGTCTTGATGGAATTGGCCTCTTAAGCCGTCTGGCGGAAGAGAAGACCGGGCCGACTGGGAACACGACTGTCATTGTGCTGACCGCCATGGGCTCCATTGAACTTGCCGTGGACGCGATGAAGCTTGGCGCCTATGACTTTTTGCAAAAGCCGGTGGATCCGGTCCGCCTGAAAACAATCCTGTCCAATGCCACTCGGCAGCGCTCCACGGACATTGAACTTGAAGTGGCGAGGCGGCGGTTGCGCGAGAGCGGCATACTGGGTTCGCTGGTCGGCGGGGCGCGCCGCATGAAAGAGATTTTTGGCCTGATTGAGCAGGTTGCACCCTCGAATGTATCAGTGCTCATCACCGGGGAAAGCGGCACGGGCAAGGAACTGGTTGCGCGCACACTGCACGATCTGAGCGAGCGCAAGATGAAGCCCTTTGTTGCGGTCAATTGCGCCGCCATTCCTGAAACACTCATCGAGAGTGAAATATTTGGCCACGAGAAAGGATCTTTCACTGGGGCGTTTGAGCGACGCGCGGGATGCTTTGAACTTGCCGAGGGAGGCACATTGCTGCTCGACGAGCTGGGCGAAATGTCGGTCAACACCCAGGCCAAATTGTTGCGCGTGCTGGAAGAGAGAAAATTGCGGCGCATTGGCGCGCGGAATGAGCAGGATGTGGATGTGCGGGTTCTGGCGGCCACCAATCGCGATCCCGGTGAAGCCGTGACCCGGGGGCAACTGCGCTCCGATTTGTTTTATCGGCTCAATGTGTTTCACATTGCCCTGCCGCCGCTCCGCGAGCATCTTGAGGACCTGCCCCTGCTCTTCGACTCGATGTTGGGCGAGATGAACCAAAAGCACGCGCGCCGGGTAGCCGGCGCGTCGCAAGAGTTGCTTGGGCGTTTGGGGAACTATGACTGGCCGGGAAATGTCCGTGAACTGCGCAATGTCATCGAGCGCGCAGTGATCCTTTGTCCGGATGGCGCCACCCTCGATACCTCCCACCTTCCGCCGGGTTTCGCGCAATCGCGCGGGGCGCTGCAGAACCTGGGCGATCCCGGCGTTCTCCCGGTGCGCTTGGGGACAACCGTCGATGCGGTGGAGCAATTGCTGATTGAACGCACCCTTGAATCCGTTGGGCAGAACAAGACACGCGCGGCTGAAATTTTGGGTTTGAGCCTGAAGACACTCCACAACAAATTGAAGGCCTATCGGCGACAACCCGGCCAGTAATACGGCGGTACCCATGCGACTCAAAACCAAACTCGTTGTTGCCATCACAACCCTGGTGCTGCTGCTGTCCGGCATGCTCTCGGTCATTTACGTGGGCCAGTTGCTTTATTCCGCGGTGCGGCAATCGTACGACACCAATTACATGGTGGCCGAGCAGATTCGCTTTGCGCTGCAAAACGCCCTGGAAGTCGGCCTGCGTGGCCAGAGCGTGGACCCCAATAACCCGGCGCAATTGCGGAACCTTGAGGCCTTGGTGGTGCGCAACAACGCACGCTTGCAGGCGGTGATTGATTCCGTCAACCGCTATTCGCCCACCGTTTACGACATCAACATCGGCGACAATCGCTCCACCATCCTGCTGAGCACAAACCCCGACAATGAGGACGCCCCTTTGCCGGTCCGCCCAGGCCTGGACGAACTTTTGAATGCCAATCCAGTCCGGCTCATGGGTGCGGTATTTGGCCCGCCGCGCGTGTATGACATTGCGCTTCCGATTGAAAGCCGCGGCAAGCCGTTTGTCACCGTGCATGTGGGAGTGCGCACCACTTTTCTTCGCGCCGCCTATGAGCCGTGGATGAAAGCCGCGTTCACCTTCATGAGTGTGGCGCTCGCCATCGCGCTCATCGGGGCCATCCTGCTGAGCAATCTCGCGCTTCGCCCGCTTGAGCAAATCAGCCGGCAACTCGATTACTGGTCCCCCGGTGATGAAACTGCCGGCCGCCAGGAAGGTACGCACCGCGAAGACATGGCCATCCACCTTTCCAACAAGATCGAGCGCTTTGGCCAGCGCGCGCGCAATGTGGAAGAGGTGTACTCTGCCTTGAAGGAAAATCTTGACCGCATTCTCTCCAACCTGCAGGACGGGATTCTGTTGTTCACGGCAAACGGCAGCGCAGTGCTTGTGTCAGGCGCGGTGCATCGGTTTTTACCCGCGGCCGGGCCGCCGCTGCTCGGCAAAACTGTGGGGGAAATATTCGACCACACCACCGCAATCGGCAAAATGGTTTGCGATGCATTTCAAGCAAGGCGCCCGCTGCAGGAGGAGGAAATCCTCACTGAAGGCGGCAAGCGGGTCCAACTCTCCATTGACTTCATCAGCGACACACAGGACCACGCTGGCCTCGGCGCGCTCGTCCTGTTGCATGACCTCGAGTCCGCCGAGGAAATTGAATCTGAACTGGAGCTCTCGCGCCGCATGGCGGCCATTGGTCGGCTCACCTCCGGGGTCGGGCATGAGGTCAAGAACCCAATCAACGCCATCGTGCTGCATCTTGAACTGCTGAAGAACAAACTAAGCAGTGAAAATTCACGCGCTAATTCCCATTTGACCGTGATTGAAACCGAAATCCACAGGCTCGACCGGGTTGTGCAGATGCTCGTCGACTTCTCACGCCCGGTGGAATTACAGTTGCGCGAGCACAACCTGGCAACGATCGTCAACGATGTGCTTTTGCTGGTCGCCACCGAGCTGGCATCACGCAATGTGACCCTCATCAGCCGGCTGCCAACCCAACCACTCATGGTGAATGTCGATGCGGACCTG
>JAJXXN010000252.1 GCA_021781075.1 Acidobacteriota bacterium
AGGGCAAAGGCGAGTGGCCAGAAAGCCAACTTACGCGCGGTGCGGGCAAAGAGCATGGGTGGTGTCCTCGGAAATGGGGTCGGTTTGGCCGCAACTTTCGGCGACTATTCATGATACGCGTTCAGGGGCGTCATGGTTCCTGAACTGGCCTTGAAACAGAAATGCGCCAAGGGCGCAATTGAAAAACATCAGGGCTTGGGAGCGGGAGCATCTTGTTTGGCCAAAATAGCATCCAGCATCAGCAGCACCGCTCCAATGGTGATGGCCGAGTCGGCAACGTTGAAATCAGGCCAGTGGTAGCCGAGGATGGTGACCTCAATAAAATCGGTGACCGAGGAGTAGAGGATGCGGTCGTAAAGATTGCCGATGGCCCCGCCGAGGATGAGGGCAAGGGCGATGGCGTTCATGCTGAGGCGCCGGGCCAGGCGCCAGAGGAAGATGAAAATCAAAATTGAAGCCAGGCAGGTGAATGCGATCAATCCCCAGCGCACAATCTTCGGTGAGGCGGTGTCGGCAAGAAAGCTGAACGCGGCGCCTTCGTTTTGCCAGTGGGAGATGCGCAGGAAGTGCGGGATGACGGGGATGAACCGGCCGCGCGGAAGATGGGCGGAAATCCAGATTTTAGTGGCGCGGTCAAAGGCAAGCACAAAGGCCGTGAGGCCGAGGAGCAGCGGCAGGCGGCGTGGCAGTTTCATCATGCCTTCTCCTTTTTCGCGGGCTTTTGCGCCGCCGCGGCAGCAACCTGCTCGGCGGTTGGCGGCGGAATCCTCATCTCCTCAAGCGCCGAACGGCAGCGGCCGCAGAGGTTTTCCCACGCGCCGTAGTTGGCGGTGTCGAGCATAAAATTCCAGCAGCGACTGCATTTTGTGCCACTTGCTGGCGCAATAAAGGCTCTTAAATCAGCAGCTCCTGTATTAAATTCTGTGCCTTTCGGAGGATTCGCGAGTTGCTCGATATTATTCAAAAGCGAACCTTCTGCCTTGTGGAGCGTGTATTTCGAAACATTGAAAAACTCTTTTAAGTCTCCTTTTTCCTTAATTAGATCGAGCGTGACGCCACTTGCATAAATGTGCAAATCCGCATCGAGTCCTTTGCCAATTGACTTATTCTGCCTGTGATCTTCCAGGGCTTTCAACACAGCTTCGCGCAGCAAAAACAACGAATTCTTCCATTCCCGAACTTTCGCATCCGCATTGCCTTGATAAATTTCCTTAGGTTCCGGGAAGCTGGCGAGATGCACGCTCACTTCGCGGCCATTGACTGCGGGCAAATACTCCCACACCTCATCGGCCGTGAAGCTGAGAATCGGCGCGACCAGGCGAACAAGGGTCTCGGTGATTTGCCACAACACCGTTTGTGCGGAGCGGCGCGCGATGCTGGTGGGCGCCAGCGTGTACATGCGGTCCTTGAGCACGTCGAGGTAGAAGGCGCTGAGGTCAACGATGGCGAATTCATTGACGGCGTGGTAGACGCGGTGGAACTCGAAACGCTCGTACCAATCAAGGATTTTGGTGGTGAGTTCACTGGTGCGCGCGAGCATGTATTTGTCGAGCGGGAGCAACTGGCCGAAGGCAACGCAATCGCGCGCCGGCTCAAATCCATTCAGGTTGCCGAGCAGGAAGCGGAAGGTGTTGCGCAGCTTTTTGTAGAGCTCGGCGCAGCGCTGCATCAGGTTTTCGCTGGCGGCCATGTCTTCGCGGAAGTCAACGCTGGCAACCCAGAGGCGCACGATTTCGCCGCCGAGGCGCTGGGCGATGTCCACCGGGTCAACTCCGTTGCCCAAACTTTTGCTCATTGCCCGGCCCTGTTCGTCGAGTGTCCAGCCGGCGGTGGCAACGTGGGAGTAGGGCGCGCGACCGCGCAGTGCAACCGAGGTCAGCAGCGAGGAGTGGAACCACCCGCGGTGCTGGTCGCCGCCTTCCAGGTAAAGGCACTTCGGCCCCTTGTCTGCCTGGAATTCCTTATAGGGGGCACTCAACTCCGGGTCGCTTTCGCAAACCGCGAACCAGCTTGTGCCGGAGTCGAACCAGACGTCAAGGATGTCCGTCTCCTTGCGGAATCCTTTGCCGCCACAATGCGAGCAGACGGCGGCTTTGGGCAGCATGTTCATCGCCGTGTCGCTGTGCCACGCCTCCGCGCCCTCCTGCTCAAACAAGTGGATAACCTGCCGGTTGAGCGCAGGGTCGATGATGGGCTTGTTGCAGCCCTCGCAAAGGAAAACAGCAATGGGAACGCCCCAGATGCGCTGGCGGCTGATGCACCAGTCGGGGCGCGTGGCAATCATGTTGGTGATGCGCTCTTTGCCCCAGGCCGGGTCCCACACCACCTTGTCAATCTCTTCAATGGCCAGTTGGCGGTAAGTGGTCTCAGAGCCGTCGGCGCGCTTGACCGGGGTTTCAAGCGAGATGAACCACTGCTCGGTGGCGCGGAAGATCACCGGCTTGTGGCAGCGCCAGCAGTGCGGGTAGCTGTGCGTGATTGGCGCATGAGCAAGCAGATGGCCGCTTTCGGTCAGCATCTGGATGAGGATCGGGTTGGCGGCCTTGACTGTCTTGCCTTCAAACGGCGCGGGCTCACTACCAACCCACGCGGAAGGGTCTGCATGCAAATGCCCGCCGGCGTCCACACGGCAGGTTTTGTCGATGTTATAGCGAACTCCGGTGTAAAAATCGTCCGCGCCATGCGAGGGCGCGGTGTGGACAGCGCCAGTGCCGGTGTCGGCGGTGACATACTCGGCGAGAACGCCTAGGAGCTGGCGATTGAGGAAGGGGTGCTGGTAGGTTGAGCTTTCAAGCACACTGCCCTTGAAACGGGCCAGTTCGATCAGCGGTTGGCCTTCAGGCGCTAGCTTGCAGGCGGTGTTGACCTGCCCCGCGAGGTCGGCGGCGAGAAGGTAAACCTGCGCGCCCGCTTCAGCCGAGCCAGCGACAGCCACGTAGTCAAACTCCGGATGGAAAGCCACGGCCATCGACGCGGGCAGGGTCCACGGGGTGGTCGTCCAGATGATGGTGGCAACTTTGCGGCCCTTGAGCGCGGGGTCAATCGCTTCAGGCGCGCTTGTCAGGTCATAGCGGACATAGACGGAGTCCGATGTGTGGTTCTCGTATTCGACCTCGGCCTCGGCCAGGGCGGTGCGGTCGTGCGTGCACCAGTAGACGGGTTTCAGCCCGCGATAAATGAAGCCTTTTTCGAGGAAGCCATAGAATGCTTCAAGCGTGCGCGCCTCATACTCGCGGCTCATGGTGCGGTAAGGGGTGGACCAACGCCCCAGGCAACCAATGCGCTCGAATTGCGAGGTCTGCAGGTCAATGTATTTCTGGGCGTAGGCGCGGCAGGCGGAGAGAACCTCGGCGGCCGGCATCTCCAGTTTCTTCCGCCCCAGTTGCTCATCCACTTTGATTTCAATGGGCAGGCCGTGGCAATCGTAGCCGGGTACGTAGGGGGAAGCGTATCCGCCCATGGTGCGGGATTTGACGACAAAGTCCTTGAGGCATTTGTTCAGCGCGTGCCCCAAATGGATTGGCCCATTGGCGTACGGGGGGCCGTCGTGAAGAAGGTACGTGCCCTTGCTCTTCTTCGCAGCCGACTTCCGGACCTCGCCGTAGAGGTCAATTTCATTCCAGCGCGAAAGCCGAAGTGGCTCATTTTGCGGAAGATTGGCCTTCATCGCGAAGTCGGTCTGGGGAAGTGTCAGTGTCGCCTTCAGCTCAGTGGGTGCAGACATTCTTACTCCGTTTTCAGTTCATAGAAAAATTGCGGACTTATAAACAGTGTAAACCGGCGGAAGGTGTTTTTTAGGTAACTCCACACAACGCAATACGTCTAAAAGAGTATGATTACAAGAGCAGAGCCAGTGAACGGACGAATTTGAGATCGAAGTCGGGATCAGAGCCGCGGTGGAGTGTGGCAGGCCTGAGAAATGCCCCCATTGAGAGTGGGCAACCGGCAGACAACGAGGACATGAGCACAGATCTTTTAACACCACCGGAGATGGAAAGCTCCGCACAGGAGACTGTTGCGGAAACCGGCAATGGCGGCCATGAGCTGGACAATTTGCTCGGTCGCGCTGTGGAAGAAAAGTCAGTTTTCGTGGACTTGTGGGAGAACCTGCATGACCTGTTCTTCCCCCCGCAGTTGCCGCCACTGGAACTGACATCCCAGCCCATTCCTGTCCCGGACCCGATGAAGGAAAAGCGGAGCCCGGTTTCTGTTGTCATCTCCACTATCCTTAATATTGCTTTGATTGCCATTTTGATTTTTCTGGGGCACAAGATTGTCACGCCGCCGCCGGTTGTCAACATGGGCACAATCACCCTGAATGACGACGATGTGCTGAGCAAAAAAGCCTCCATCCGCATGGGCGGTGGTGGCGGTGGTGGTGAACACAGCAAGATTGAAGCCCAGGTCGGCAAAACACCCAAGCAGGACCTTCATCCGCTGGCACCACCCGAGCAGCCGAAGATCAACCCCACGCTTGCCGTTGACCCGGCGGTGGCAGTTCAGCCTGACATCAAGTTGCCGGACAACCCCAACCTGCAAAACTTTGGTGTGAAAAACTCACCCAACGTCACACTGGCTTCCGCGGGAACCGGCGGGCCGGCCGGCCTTGGCGCCGGGCACGGCAATGGCATCGGCACTGGCAGTGGATCCGGCTATGGCCCCGGAAGCGGAGGAAATTTCGGCGGCGGTGTCTTCCAGATCGGCGGCGATGTTCTCGGCCCAAAGCTTGTCAGCTCGGTAGACCCGGAGTTTACCGACGAGGCGCGCCGTGCAAAATATCAAGGGCTCGTGACAGTCTCCCTGATTGTCGACGCGCAGGGGAACCCGCAAAATGTGCGTGTGATTCGCGCCATCGGCTATGGCCTGGATGAAAAGGCCGTGGAAGCGGTGAAGATGTACAAGTTCAAGCCGGCCATTAAAAAAGGCGTGGGGCCCGTCCCGGTCTATCTGACAATCAACGTCAACTTCCGCATTTATTAGGTTGAGCAGACCTATGCTGCCTGCCTGGCCTCCGGTCTTCCGGAGGCCAGGCTGTCTCAGGCCAGATGGACGTAGGTCGTATAAGGTTCATCGCCGATGGATGTGAAGGGCCGCAGCTCAACCGGGCCGCGATAGCCGTCCATCTTCCATGCATTCTTGCCTTCAATGCGCTCCAGACTCAGGAGCTGTTTTTTTGCCACGGAAAGCGGTTCTCCCTTGGTCAATGGGAAAAGCACCAGCGGGCCGCGCAAGATTGCGGTTGTCTGCGGATGTTGCCCATCCACCGCTTCATTTCGCACGAGGAGGGCCATCTTCAATTCCAGATGGTCGCCGTTTTTCCATTCACGCTCAATGCGCGCGAATCCCTTTGTCACGCTGGGCGCAAACGCTCGGCCATTGATTGAAATTGACGGCGCCGCACTCCACGC
>JAJXXN010000078.1 GCA_021781075.1 Acidobacteriota bacterium
GGTCGTCCAGTAGGACGTCGAGCCCTGCGGCATCGAGCTCGGCGGCGATTTTTTCACCGGCGGCGAGAAGGGTGGCGTCCGAGGTGTTGGTAACGGTTACGACGACGGTGAAAGGGGCGATTGGTGCCGGGAGCCAGAAGCCGTTGGCGTCGTTTGATTGCTCGATGGCCGAGGTGAGGATGCGCTCGATGCCGATGCCGTAGCTGCCCATGATGGGCGTGACCTCTTTGCCATTGGGGTCGAGGACGCGCGCGCCCATGGACTCGGAGTATTTGTAGCCGAGCTTGAAGATGTGGCCGATTTCGACGGCCTTGCCGACGACGAGCTGGCCGTTGCAGTTTGCTTTGGGGCAGGTTTCGCCGGCGTTGACACTGCGAATGTCCGCGACAAGTGTCCAGGCGAAGTCGCGGCCGGGTGTGACGTTGCGGAGGTGGTAGTCAAGCTTGTTGGCGCCGGCGACCATGTTCTTGCGTCCTTCGAGGGCGGAGTCGAGGACGACTGTGAGTTCGGCAGTGAGCGGCGATTTTGCCGGCTTGAGTCCCACGGGGCCAAGGAAGCCGGCGGGACCGGAGAAGAATTGCGCGAGTTCCTCGGCGACCATGGGGCGGAGTTCGGCTGCGCCAATGGAGCCGAGAAGTTTGGTTTCGTTGACCTGATGGTCGCCGCGGAGGAAAGCGGCGAGTGGATGCCAACTATCGGGCTTTCCTGCTTCCGCGCGCTTCAATGCCATGTAGGCGACGCACTTGATGTCATTGGCCTCGCTCATTTTGAGGAAGGCGGCGATGTCGGCGATGGCACCCATGCCGGGGGTGTGAATCTCTTCGGGCTTGTCGGCGGTGGGTTCGAGCTCGGTGACGGGCGCGAGTTTGGAAGTTGCCTTCTCAAGGTTGGCGGCGTAACCGCAGAGGGGGCAACTGACGATTAGGTCTTCGCCGGCGTCGGTGTAGACCATGAACTCCTGCGATTGGCTGCCGCCCATGGAGCCGGAGTCGGCTTCGACGGCGACGAAGGAGAGGCCGCAGCGGGAGAAGATGCGGCGGTAGACCTGGTCGTGGAGGTCGAAGGATTTGTCGAGGCCCGCGGCGTCCATGTCGAAGGAGTAGGAATCCTTCATGGTGAATTGGCGGACGCGGAGGAGGCCGGATTTGGGGCGGGGTTCGTCGCGGAATTTGGTTTGGATCTGGTACCAGATCTGCGGGAGTTGCTTGTAGCTGCGCAACTCGGAGCGGGCGATCCAGGTCATGATCTCCTCGTGGGTCATACCGAGGCAGAGGTCGGCGCCCTTGCGGTCCTTGAGGCGGAACATGTTCTCGCCCATGCCGGCCCAGCGGCCGGAGAGTTCCCAAGGCTCTTTGGGAAGGATGGCGGGGAGGAAGAACTCCTGGCCGATCTTGTCCATCTCTTGGCGGACGATTGCGATGATTTTGTTGAGGGAACGCTGGCCGAGAAATAGGTAATTGTAGATGCCGGCGCCGAGCTGGCGGATGTAACCGGCGCGGAGGAGGAACTTGTGGCTGGCGACCTCGGCGTCGGCGGGGGCTTCGCGCAGTGTGGGGATGAAGAGACGTGACCAACGATGCATGAGTGGGAGAAAACCTTCCCGCCGGGGAGGGCCGGCGTGTGGAGATGATGACAATATTATTTTAGCGGAGTTAGCGGGGAGAGCGGTGTTTGCGGTTTCTTCATTGAACATTCCGGCAAAAACGCCCCGTGCATCCCTGCCGGTGTGAATGAAGCAAAGAATATGAATCGCGCCTCTCGGCGTTGAATAAAAAAATCAGGCAACTGCCCGCGACAAATGTCCTGACGCCGGGGAGAGCGGCCGATTGCAATATGCGCCCGCTATGCGGAAAGCGCGTAAAGAGATGAAACTTATTTGAAATAGATTCGACCACGCGCGTGGCTGAATCGATATCGCCTTCCCCTGCGCGAGATAAAGCCATATGCCATCCCGATTGGCACGAGCCTAAGGTGCGACAACAATCTTCATTTGATTACCGGCGAGAATTTCCATTCCGCACTTATTCATTGAATTGACCAACATGTGCATGGTGTCGGCGATATAAATTTCACCCTCGCCAGCCTCGATGGGTTGCTGGGGCATTTCGAGCGATGCGAGCAATTCCATGCGCGTGCGTTCGCGTTGTCCCCATTCAACGGGCATATTCCGCGTCGCGCCATCGGCATCCCGAAAACGCACGGCTTGAATGCGCCTTTCGATAAAAGAAACCTGTTGCGGAGCCAGCTCAACCCACAAGGGTAAAGCGCAGGCTTGCGACGCGGAAATGCCAAACTGGCAGGTTGGAGACAAATTCAGCGGTGCCTGCGAGTGGCCTTGATGACCATGGAGAAGACGCCTGATTCGTCGCGCGCGACGAGGAGCGAGACGTGGCGGTTGATGGCGATTTCAGCCTGGATCAATTGTTGCGAGGTGGAGTTGGCGTCAGTGGCGAAGGTGAAGGTGACGGCGCGACCGATCTGTTCTTGCACGGTGACGCGGGAGGTGGAAGTTCCCTGAGTGCCGAGGTAGTTGGGGTCTACCTTGACGGTGCCGGCGCCAAAGAGCTTTTGGACGCGGTTGGAGACGGTGGCGTTGAGTGCGCCGTTGAGCAGCGAATCCGTGGAGGCGCCGACGCTGGCCTCCTGCTGCTGGGTGTAGAGGCGCTGCTGCTCCTGGGTGTGGCCGAGGGCGAGCAGGGCGAGGACGTCGGATTGCGGCAATGGCGGCTCGCTGCGATAGGTGAGTGCGTTGCGGTCGAAGGTGCCGTGGATGCCGAGTGTGATGTCGTAATCCTGCACGTGTGCGGTGGCGTTGAGGTTGATGATGGGCTGGATGCGGATGGGGTTGTCGAAGAGGATTTCACCGTGCTCGAGGTTGTAGTGGGTTCCGGCGATGGTGGCGCTGCCCTCGGTGATGGAGATGCGGCCGAGAAGGGATGGATTGGCGACCGTGCCGCGGAGGTGGAGGTCAACATTGCCGGCGAGCTTGGCAAATGCATTTTGGAAGTTGAGCTGGGGTGCGGATTGCAGGCGCACATCGAGGCGAATGTGATTGGAGGGCGCGTCGAGGGGCGGGATGGGGCGCACGGTCGAAGCCTCGGCGGCAAGGGCGGCAATGTCAAGATCAGGATTGATGGAGAAGTGATTAATGAGCAGGTTGCCGCTGAGCAGCAGGTTTCCGGCCGGCCCCTGCAAGCGGAGCGTTGTATCGCCCTGCGCGCTGACGCCCTGCGGATAGCGGATGCGTATGCCTTTACCCGTGACGGCAAGGTCTGCGTAGAGCCCGTTTTGATAAGCGAGAAAACCGGAGAGCGAGAGCAGGCCGCCGCCGGTCATGGCGGTGAGTGAGCGGACTTCGAGCCGGTTTTGGTTGAACTCGAGGATGCCGTGGAGCTGGCTGAGGCCGTTGGGCAGGTCTTCGAGGGCGAGCGCGCCGTTGTCAACTTTGATGGTGCCGGTGAAGGCGGGATGCTCGAGGGTGCCGCGCGCCTGGACCTTGAACGTGGTGAGCCCGCTGGCGGTGAGGTCGCTGTCGAGGGTCTCGGCGAGTTTGAGGTTGATGGCGCCGCTCGAGGTGAAGTTGAGGGCGTGCTGGCCGGTGATGGCGAGATCGCCGGCGAGATTGAGGTCAGTGTCTTCGCCGGTGATATGCGCGGGGGTGAGGGTGATATGCCCGGCTTCGAGGGTGGCATAGACATTGCCACTGGATTGAAGATGTACTCCCTGAATGGTTGCGGCGAATGCGTTGAGGTGGGCCTCGCCGCGCAGTTGTGCGGGCTGGGCAAGCGGGCCGCTCATTTTGAAGATGCCGTCAATGGAGGAGGTGGCCTTGAGCTGGTCCAGATGAACCAGGCGCAGCAGGGTGGGCAGGTTGAAATGCGCAAGGGCGACACTGGCCTCTGTTTGGTATCCGGGCGTCAGTGAGGTGATGCCGTGGCCAACGATGCTCGCCGAGTCAAGGGTGGCCTGCAGGTCCGTGGTGAGTGTTTTCCCGGAGACATAAGCGGCGAGGACCGCGGCACCGGGGTTCAGCCCCTTGGGCTGGGTGGGTGCGGCGGTATCGGGCAAAAGCAGTAGGCGGTCGATGGAGGAGTGAATTTCAAGGTGTGGGTCGTCAATTGTGCCACTGCCGGTGGCGGTGAAGTTGAGCGCACCGCTGATGTGGCTGTTGATGCCAGCGAGGGCGCGGATGCGTGTGAGTTCAATGGCCGAGCCACTGGCCTCGAGGTTGTAGCGCGTGGTGGAGAGGTTGTACGTGCCGTGCGCGGAGATGGAGCCGGCGGGCGCATTGAGTATAAGGCTGGAAAGATCGAGCGTGGAGCTTTTGAGTTTTCCATGGATGTGGAGCCGGTTGACAGGCTCACCGTAGATGGAGGCGGCGGTGAGCTGGACCCATCCGGAGGCGTCGATGTTGCCCAGGGTGCCGGAGAAATCGGACTCAGTGGCGAGCTGGCCGGTGACCGGGTAGGCGCGGCCGGCGAGCGCATAGATGGAAGAGAGGTCAATGCCGTGGGCGACGGTGTGGAGATGCACCGTGGAGTTGCCATCAAAAAAGGCCGTGGGCAGTTCGCGCGGGTTGATGGAGGCCGGGGCCGCGTCCATGGAGCCGGAGAGTTCGACGGTGCGCGAGGGATGGGACAGACGGGCGTGGTCGAGTTGAACGTGCGCGGCGGAGAACTGGCCGGTGGCATCAATGGAGTCCCAAGCGAGCCATTGCAATTTGGCGTTGGCATCGGAGCTGCCAGGCGCGGGAGGCAGTTCGATGGCGATTTGCGTTGCGCCAGCCGATCCGCTCAGATGGGGGTCGAGCAAGGAGCCAACCCACAGGCCCTTGAAGTTGAATTGCCCGTGAAGTTGTACGGGCAAGGCCGCCGCGCCCCTGAGGTGGTGGCGTTCGAAGCCGAGGTCCTTGAGGAGCGGGTCGAACTCATTGAAGTCGGTGGTGTGGAACTCCAGGTTGAGCGCGGTGGGCGAGGTGAGCGGATAGGCGCCGAGCCGGCCGTGGGCAAGCAGATGGCTGCCTGGCATGGAGAAGTCCAATGCGCTGAGATCAACGGAGCCGTTGGATTGGTGGTACGTGGCGTCGATGAGGCCACTGGCTGGCGTTTCATTCATTTGCCGGGCGCCGGTGGGCGAGAGTGCTATGTGAGCGCCGACCAGGAGCGTGCGGAGATCGCCGTTGTTCCAGGCGGCGGTGGCGGGGCCGTTGAGGCTGGCATCAAGCCCGAGATGCTGATACGGAGGATCTGCGACGATGGACATCAGCGTGTCCACGGTCATGTTGTTGAACTGCGCATTGACCTTCCCGTCGACGGGGATGAAGACATCCCAGGAGCGCATGGTGGGGGTTTCAAGCCCAGCGGGCTTGATGTTGTAAGCGCGTTCGCGTGG
>JAJXXN010000122.1 GCA_021781075.1 Acidobacteriota bacterium
GCTTCGCCGGGCAATTCGGAATCGCCAAACTGCCGCAACTCCGCACCGGGCCGGCAATCTCCCGCGCCCTCATGGTCACTTTCATCCTCTGGTGGATTGTCCGCAACCTGCCCTTTGCCGTTTTCCACATCCCGGCCAATTAAGCGGCGAAGACCAGCAGGCTGTAAATCACCAGCCACATCGCGCACATCCAAATCCAAAGCCAGGCCGAGGCATCAACCGCAATCTGGCGCATCTCGACCCGCTTGAATCGCCCGAGCACAAACAACCCCAGCGCCAACGTGCCCAGGCCGGCAAGCAAATGCAGCAGGTGAAATCCGGCCAGGATATAGTACATGTTGCTCGCCGGGGTTGCCTCGCGGCCAAAACTGAAATGCTGCCGCACCAGTTGGTGCCAAACCGAAAATTGCACCACGCAAAAATAGCCGCCAAGCACAAGCGTGGCAGCAAGCCAGGGAAGCGTCCGCTTCAGCGCCGGTGTGCCAAGCCCCAGCCACTCGTCCATCACGTCGATTTCGTCAAAAATCTGCCGCCGCGCAATTTCCACCGTGAAGATGCTCAGGAACAGCGCGACGGTCGCCATGCGCAGGCTGTCCGGCAGCACCAGCGGGTGCCAGTCGGCGAGTTGGTGTATCTGATCCGGCGCCCAATGCCAGGCGGAGTGCATCCGGAAGAAGGCGAGAATCAACAGCCCGAGGGTGAGCATATCGCCTGCCAGCGCGGAGACTAGCCCGACGCGGATGATCATCAATCGCGAGCGCGGGCTCCGCTTGCCGCTCTCCCAATCCTCATCGCCTTCGTCGCCTTCGCCACCACCACCGCCGGTCGGTGGCAGTTCAACCGGTGGAAGGCCGCCACCGCCGCTCTGGCGCATCCGCTCAAGCTCTTCAATCAGGGCAAGCTCTTCTTCCGGCGCGGGTGTTTTTACAGTAGGCATTCTGCCGGCTCAACTTCCAGCTTCAAGTATCATGCGGAAACCACTGACTCCACAAAATATTTATGTATCCGCCGGTCAGCGGAGAGCTCGGGATGGAAGGTTGCAGCAAGCACCGTGCCCTGCCGCACGAGCACGGGGTCGTTATCGCGGCGGGCCAGCACCTCAACCGTTGGCCCCAGCTCAACCAGGCGCGGCGCGCGGATGAAGACCATCTCCAACGGCCCGCCAGGCAATGCCGCCTCAACGGTCACAATCGACGAATCGATCTGGCGGCCGTAGGCGTTGCGCTCGGCAACGCAATCAAGCGCGGCGAGGGATTGTTGCGCGGGGTTGCGCACCTCGCGGGCCAGCAGGATTGAGCCTGCACAGGTGCCGAAAACAGGCTTCTTGAGGCAGAACTCGCGCAGGCTCGCAAAGAAGTTGTCCTTCTCAAGAAAACGAAGAATCGTCGTGGATTCACCGCCAGGCAGAATGATTCCGTCCAGGCTGCCAAGCTGCCGGGGCAGGCGCACTTCAACAGGCTCGGCGCCGGCTTCGCTTAGTGCCGCGGCGTGGGCGGCATAGTCGCCCTGAATGGCAAGCACGCCAATGCGTGGGGAGTGATGGAGGGTCAAATCAAGCGCTCCAATGGCTTTTGTTCCAGTTTATTGCAACCCATGGGCAGGCTGCATCCCGGCAGGCAAGGGCAAGGACATCCTGCGCGACAAGAAGGCGCTCGACTCCATCGTCCGCCGGATGCGTGTCATGAATCTCACGACGGGCGAATCCGACAAGGGATGGATGGGAGAGTTCAACAAAACGCTTCGTTCGAGGATGATGGACAGAAGAAAGAGTCATGGTTTCTAGGCTCGCACAAACGATGCCCATGGAAACCTGTCACAGAACAGGTTTCTCGGGAGTTATTCTGTCTGTGATCAATTCGGAGGAGAATTGAAGACTTATTGCGTCGGTTTGTTCGCATTTTCTCTGTTCCTCGCAGCGGCCAGCTTGTTAGCACATGCTCAGAGTTCTGTGCCATACATCGGGTGCCCCGGCGACGGCCAGACCGGGCCCTACGTAGCAGCAAAAGGCTCTCCAAAGCCCGTCAGTCTCCCATCTGCAATGGCTGACCAACTGGCTTGGTATGAGTACAACGGTGACGCGGGACATTTCGGAACCCTCGGCCCACGGGGCTGGAACTGCTTTGTCACCATCGGGTCAAATGGCTGGACCCTCTATATCGCTCCTGAGATGCTGGACAGCACTAAGCTCCTGGAACACAAGGACTGGAGGGGCTTCAATGGTCCAGCCATTCAGCTCTCCGTCTCCGATGGCGGCACATCGGGCCGCTTTGAGGTAGCAAAGGTGGTAGCCCGCGTTTTTCCGGCGCACCGAGACTACGCTCGCAAGATCATTGCTGAGGGCTTCGGGCCTGCCTCAGACTATCCCTTCGGCCCTTTCCCATCCGATCACCTCACCTACAAAGGCAGGAATCTCGTAGAGTTCATTACACCTGCTCACCGGAACGGGCTCGGCACAATGTCTTTGCTCTTGCCGTCTGACCAGCCTATCACCGGCTTCGCCTTGTTGAGCATAGGGCCTGGCATCGACACGGAACTTCTACATTTGAGCTTTCGGCTTCCGCCCTCGCTTTCCCAACTCGGTGCGCCCCTCATCCAGCAAGCCGAAGCAGGTGCCTCGAGCGAATTTTCAGAAAGAGAATAGTAACGAGAAGTCGGCAAGTGTCATGAAATCTGTTCAATGGGCGTAGCGCGACCAGTCCACAGAATGACGTATTCTAAAACAGCCACCAATAAATTAGCAGCGAACAGTTTTGCTAAACAATAAAGTGCAATGTGCACTCCTCTTTCATGGAGGCATTCCATGCAGAACGGCAGAATCGCTCCTCCCGGTTACGTGCTCCCCAACCGGCCCCGCTGGCAGGGCGGCTGGAATCTCCGTTGGCTCTTCGGCTCGTTTCTCGCCTTCACTCTCGTTGCCATCGCGGCGAAAGAGTGGCTGGCCATTCGGCTCCACAAACAATTGAAATGGAGAAGCCGCTCTTCCGGTTTGCCGGCGCTCCGGCCTGCCAGCCCTTTGTTGCGCGGATGAGCTGGCGGGCATTTCGCCGCACGGCCAGTGCTACCAGCCGCGCGTTTGGAGTTGGTCTTTCTCTTCAATGGCGGCGGCGGCAAGGCCCTTCATGGTCCCGGTGACCTGCTCGCTGACCTCTGCGAGGATCTTGGGATCGTTGAAGTGCGTCGTGGCCTGGACGATGGCCTTGGCCCGGCTGACGGCCTCGGCGCGCTCGGCGGGGTTGTTTTCAACGTCGAGGGGGGTGGCCCGCTCCTTCATGAAGATGCCTGAGCCGACGAAGATGGCCTCGGCGCCAAGCTGCATCATGAGCGCGGCGTCGGCGGGTGTGGCGATGCCGCCGGCGGAGAAGTTGGGAACCGGGAGCTTGCCGGTCTGGGCGACGATGCGGACCAGCTCGTAGGGCGCCTGGTGCTCCTTGGCCGCGGCGTAAAGCTCTTGCTCGGAGAGCACGGTGAGGGCGCGCATTTCGCGGACAATCTGGCGCATGTGCTGGACGGCGTGCACCACGTCGCCGGTGCCGGCCTCGCCCTTGGTGCGGATCATGGCGGCGCCCTCGGCAATGCGGCGCAGTGCCTCGCCAAGGTTGCGCGCTCCGCAGACAAACGGCGTGGTGAAGGCATGCTTGTCGATGTGGTGGGCCTCGTCGGCGGGGGTGAGGACCTCGGATTCGTCGATGAAGTCAACGCCGAGCTCCTGGAGAATTTGCGCCTCCGCAAAGTGGCCGATGCGGGCCTTGGCCATGACGGGGATGGAGACGGCCTGGATGATTTGTTTGATGAGGGAGGGCTTGGCCATGCGTGCGACGCCGCCCTCGGCGCGGATCATGGCGGGTACGCGCTCGAGCGCCATCACGGAGCATGCGCCGGCTTCCTCGGCGATGCGGGCCTGCTCGACGTTCATCACGTCCATGATGACGCCGCCTTTGAGCATTTCGGCGAGGCCAACTTTCAATCTCAAACTAGTTGCGGTGCTGGTAGCAGGGGCGTGCGTGCCGTTTGATTTGGTCATGATGAAACCATCCTTTGAAGAAGACGGGGGAATGAACCTGTTATTAACAGTTTAACAGTGAATTGATGTGGTGGCGAAACTACCAGAGTGGCGCTACGGGCTGCATGAGGAAGACAGGGCGGCGGCTGCTTGAGTTGGTGACTTTGAAGAGTTTGAGGTACGGGGCGATTGAGGTTGCGCGCGGCGCGTCAGTGGACCAGGTTTTGCCGGTGGAATCAGTTAAGGAGGCAGCCAGGTGCGCAGTTTTGCCGGGAGCAAGAGCGGTTTGATCCTTCATTTCGACTTGAATCGTTTTGAGGGGGATTTGAGCGATGGGGGGTGCGTTTGACTAGAGTTGGCAGCCGGTTAAACCAAGGGATAAGAAAATTGAAAGTGCGGTGAATAGTTTTTTAACCTGCATGGCCTTGCTCCTTCACCACATAAGATGGACGAGGGCACAGGCGGAGAGTTGCCCCCGCGCGATTTATACAGCAAAAAATCTGTTTGCAATTGAATGGCAGGGGAGTAGAATTCCGCCAACTTAAAAGGAAAGGAAATCCCGGTTGTATGCTGGCTGGGATTCCTGTGGGAACGGAGGAAGTATCGTGAAAAAATATATCGCTGAATTGGTCGGGACATTTGTTCTTGTGCTTTTCGGGTGTGGCACGGCGGTGGTTGCCGGGAACCTGGTGGGCATAGTCGGGATCGCATTTGCCTTTGGATTTGCGCTGATAGCAGCGGCGTATGGCATTGGCCCGATTTCCGGCTGCCACATCAACCCGGCTGTGAGCCTGGGCGTTTATACGGCAGGCCGCATGTCGGTGAAGGACCTGCTTGGCTATTGGGTTGGGCAGTTCATGGGCGGCATCCTTGCGGCGTGGGTCTTGTCGATGATCGTCGGCGGCGTTGCGGGAGGATACGACATACACGCAAGCGGCCTGGGCCAGGATGGATGGGGGCCCGGCTACCAGGGCGGCTACTCGATGGGCGCGGCGTTTCTTTTTGAATTTGTAGCGACAATGATATTCCTGATTACGATTCTTGGCTCGACACAGAAAAAGGCGCCGAGTGGATTTGCCGGCCTGGCGATTGGAATCACGCTGGTGGTGATCCACATCTTCGGCATCCATATTACGGGTGTCAGTGTGAACCCTGCGCGCAGCTTTGGGCCGGCGCTGTTAGTGGGTGGACAGGCGCTGTCGCAGGTGTGGCTGTTTTTTGCTGCGCCATTCCTGGGAGCACTGGTGGCGGGGGCATTATTCAGGTTCAAGACGTTGGAAGTGGACGAGTAGGAACATATTGGCTGGTCCATTCGCCGGGGCGTGGGATGATTTCGCGTCCCGGCGGGGATTCA
>JAJXXN010000312.1 GCA_021781075.1 Acidobacteriota bacterium
CGCCGATGTGGTTGCCAACATCCAATCTGCCGGATTGCTCGGGCTGGCCTTTGCGCAAGCGCGTGCCGACCTGCTGCCGCGCGCCATGGCCGACCGTGTTCACCAGCCTTACCGCGAGTCAATCTGCCCGCTCTTGCCGGCCCTGCTCCCGCTTGCGGGAAGCCGGGGTGTGCTGGGCGTAGCACTGAGCGGCGCCGGCCCCTCGGTGCTGGTGATATGCCAACGGGATGCGCGCGAGGCTGCACGGCGCGCCGTGGTGGACCAACTGCGCAATTTTACCGTGGAGTTGGTTGATGCCAGTTTCCGCGTGACGGGCGTCACAGCTGATGTGCGTGCCTGATCGGGCACTTGCAACTTTTTCCACGCCTGGTGCATCGAAATACTGAATAAGAAAGCGGTACACTGTTTCCAATGTATTACCGCAAGGAGGAATATGGCAGGCGCTGGGATTCATGAAGTGATGGATGCAACATTTGACCAGGAGGTGCTGCAAAGTGCGCAGCCCGTGCTGGTGGATTTCTGGGCGGCTTGGTGCGGCCCTTGTAAGGCGATCGCTCCGGTGGTCGAGGAGATTGCGGCCAAGTACATCGGCAAGCTGAAGGTGGCCAAGGTGAATGTGGACCAGAATGGTGCATCACCCAGCCGTTATGGCGTGCGCGGTATTCCGACCCTGATCCTTTTCAAGGATGGCAAGGTCGTTGATCAGATCGTCGGCTATGTGTCCGCCGATGTCATCGAGGCGAAGGTCGCCAAGGTGGTTTAATCGACGCTTCGCCTGCGGATGCTTGGCAACCAACGGACGAAACGGATTCACCTGGCTCATTCAGGCAGTAAAAGAAGGTCCGGCACCGCCGGACCTTCTTTTGCTGCCTGAACAATTTGGAACCGCTCAGCGGTACTTGCGCAGCACCCCAAGCACCCGGCCCTGTATGGACACATGGTTGGCAGGGACAAGGATCGGGTCCATCTCATAGTTTGCCGGCTGCAGGCGTATCATGTTGCCCTCGCTGTAATACCGCTTGAGCGTGGTTTCGGTCCCGCGCACCAGCGCGACGACAATCTCACCCTGGCGCGCCGTGCGTGTCCGTTCCACCAATACATAGTCGCCGTTGACGATATGTTCATCGCGCATGGAATCACCCCGCACTTCAAGCGCAAAACAATCGCGGTTGCCGACCACATCATGCAGCGAGATGCTCTCGTAGCTTTCCGACGCCTCCACCGGCTTGCCCGCGGCAATGCGTCCGGCCAACGGCAGGCGATCGCTCGTGCGCGTCCGCGTGCCGGGTGGAATGACATCAATGGACCGGCTGCGATTGTGCACACGATCCAGCAAACCTTTCTTTTCAAGGTTGGAGATGTGTTTGTGAACCGTGGCCAGGCTCTTCAATTCCATGCCACGCGCAATCTCCTCAAAGGAAGGTGAGTAGCCGTTGCGGGAGACAAAGGCATTGAGAAAGTCCAGAATCTCTTTTTGCCGACGCGTAATTGCCATGCGATGATTATAGCGAACAAAAAGCGAATTGCAAGTAGAAAATCAGAAAACAAATTTTTCACGCCCACTCTATTCTGGCGTTGCTTTTCATGGCAAAAATGCCGGGTCCATTTCAGGAATCGTCAATAGCCATTCCATCTTTGTACTTCCACCGCATTTTTCTCAACCCATTCACTTGAGTTCTGCTCCGTGTCAGAGGAAGGTAGGAACATCGCCATGAGAAATCATTGAGGATTTTGGTTTGCAATTCATGGCAAAGGGGCAAAGGGATGCGAGTACTTGTAGTGGATGACGACAAGGCATTGAGTCTTTTTCTGGCGCGCGGGCTTGAACAAGACGGCCATCGTGTGTGCGTGGTTCAGGACGGCGGCCAGGCGGTTTCCTCTTTTCGCGATGAGCGCCCGGATCTGACCATCCTTGATTTGAGCCTGCCGGTCAAAGATGGCGAAGATGTGCTCCGCGAAATGCGCGCCATCGAGGCGGAACTGCCTGTGCTGATACTGACCGCCCGGCAGGAGGTGGAGACCAGGGTGCGCTGCCTCGACCTCGGTGCCGATGACCTGATGACCAAACCCTTCAGCCTGTATGAACTGCGCGCCCGCTGCCGCGCGCTTTTGCGTCGCAAGCGCGAGGCGCGCATCACGCTCAAGGCTGGAAACGTGGAACTCGACCGCCTGGAGCACCGCGTCAGGCAGGGGGGCGAACTGGTTGAGCTGACCAACAAGGAGTTTGCGCTGCTCGAATATCTTCTGCTCAACCGCGGCCAATGCGTCACACGCGTGGAACTGCTGGATACTGTCTGGGCGATGGAGCCGGCGCAGACAACCAACATAGTTGATGTGTACATCAACTACCTGCGCCGCAAACTGAAGGACGCGCCCCCGGGGCAGATCATCCGCACGGTGCGCGGGCAGGGGTACCTGATTCCGGGCGAGACGGAATTGCTCAACCCGCCTGCGATCGAAGGCAACATCATCCCGCTTCTGCCGCTCAGCGGCGCCATCCATCGGCCACAACGGCTTGAACCAACACCGCGTTCCTGAACAAGCAGCAAGGAGAAGCAATGAAAGCCAGCACAGACGCAAATCCATCGGCTGAACCGCGCGCCCGCGCCCGTACCGCTGTTGTTGCCAGCGCCGATGGCAGCTTTCGCCACCGGCTGAACGAGACGCTCACCGGGCTGCGCTGGAGGGTGGATGAGGTTTGCGGGGGCGCTGAAGCCTGGGCCGTCGCAGCGCACTCGATTCCGGAAGCGTTGATTGTTGATTCCTGGCTCCCGGATATCGAGCTGCAGGAGTTTGTCCGGGATTTCACCCTGAACTTTCCGCAGGTGGAACTGCTGACCACGAATCCTCATCATGGGCTTTTGTCGCAGCGTGCTGTGCGCAGCCCGTACCGCCAGGAACTGCTCTATGCTCTGCGTGCTTGCCAGGATGTCGATACGGCCTCGGCCAATGCGGCACCGGCGATGGCCATCGAAGACGCTGTTCCGTGCACAACGGCGGGGGCCGGCAAGGGACATGCGCTCGCCATGGAATTGCCGGCAGAAGTGAGCGTGCCCCTGGACGATACCGCGATGAACGCGCAAACCGTCCCCTCCAGCGCCATGCAGAAGATTGCCGCCAGCGATCGCCTGCCGGGGTTGATTGGCTGGAGCCAGTGCATGCTCGAGGTCAGCCGCCGCATCCGCCTGGTGGCCCCGCGCATCACCCCGGTGCTCATCGAGGGCCCCACGGGCTCGGGCAAGGAACTGGTGGCCGAGGGCCTGCACCGGCTCTCGAATCGCAGCCGCAAACCGTTGGTCGCCATCAACTGCGCCGCCATCCCCGAGGCGCTGCTTGAGGCCGAACTCTTCGGCCACACCCGCGGCGCCTTTACGGGTGCGGTGCAGGGGCGCACGGGCCGCATCGAGGCTGCTGACGGCGGCACGCTATTTCTCGACGAGATTGGCGAGATGCCCCTCGCACTGCAATCCAAATTACTGCGCTTTGTCGAGAGCGGCGAACTGCAGCGCGTCGGCGACAACGAGCGCGTGAAGGTGGATGTGCGCATCCTCGCGGCCACGCACCAACCGCTCAGCGAACAGGCAAGGTCCGGGCATTTTCGTCCCGACCTGTATTACCGGCTTGCAGTCTTCCTCATCCACACACCGGCGCTCAAGGAGCACCTGGAAGACCTGCCCCTTCTCGTCAATCATTTTCTCGGGCAGATGGGCCGCGAGATGCCGGTCAAACAGATAACGGCCGAGGCCATGGCGCGGTTGATGGCCCATGAATGGCCGGGCAATGTGCGCGAGCTCGAGCATGTGCTGGAGCGCGCGGCGATTCTTGCCGGTGACGCGAGCACCATCACCGCCCGGGAGATCGATTTCGGCGTGGTTGCGTCGTGATTGGAGGTTGCGGATGCCCATGCAGGTAGAAACCCGCCTGAGCGATGAACTGGCGCAGTATCTTGACCTGGCCACCAGCGAGGCCAAGTTGACGGCGGCCAACATGGCCAACATCGACACGCCCGGCTACAAGACGATGGGGATGGACTTTGACACGGAGATGCGAAATGCCATCGAAGCCACGGAGCAGGGAACCACACCAGCCGGCGTCCATGTGCGCGCGGTCGATGGGCTGGTGGCGCGCCCGGACGGAAACAATGTTTCGATGGACCGCGAGAGCCTGAACCTGGCCGAGGCGCAACTGCGCTATCGCACCGGGATCACGCTCCTGAAGCGCGAGTACCAGAACGTGCTGGATGCGATTCATGCCGACAAATAATGCCGCAGCCCCGCCAATCGGCAGGGCGTAACAGGGAGGCCTGGATGAACTTATTTGGCTTGATGCAAAACTCGGGCTTGGCAATGCAGGCCGAAAGGATGCGTGCCGAGGTGGTGGCCGCCAACATGGCCAATGCCGAGACCACCCACACGGCCGCAGGGCCCGTCTATCAGCGGCAGCATGTGGTCTTTGCCGCCGACCCGGGCGACGCGAACTTTTTAAGCGGTGCCCCGCCAACGGCCTTTGCCAATTTGCTGCAAAACAATGCCGCGGCGCCGGTCAATGGTGTTGCCCCTGGCGTGCATATCGCCGCCGTGGTGCATGACACCGCGCCGCCCTTGAGCCGCTACGACCCGGGCCACCCGGACGCCGATGCCAACGGGTACGTGCATTATCCCGACATTAATCCACTCACAGAGATGGTTGACCTGATGGGTGCGACGCGTGCATATGGCCTCAACGGTTCCGCCGTGCAGGCTGAGAAGGGCATGATCACCGCCGCACTCGATATTGCGAAGTAATCAGGAGCCAATCCGCCGCCGTTGACTGCGGAAGCCTGTGGGCTGGGCGTGGAAAGCACAACCGCGGCCCCTCAAACCAGTCAGGGGACAATCATGGGTTTTCAGACACGCACCAGGGGGAGAAAATGCTGCCAACTTTGCCGCCATTGAATGTGACCATGCCCGATGCCCGCTCAGTGCTTGGCGCGGCATTGAACAACCAAAGCCAAAGCCTCGAATCCACAGCCACTGCGATGCCTGCATTGCATCCGCCGGAGACGCCGTTTTCTGCCTTGATGACCGATGCCGTGGGCACGGTGAACAAGCTGGAGGGCGAGGCGCGGCGGAGTATCGACGGCCTGATGGGCGGCTCGGGTGTGGATGTGCATCAGGCGATGATTGCCAGCGAAAAGGCCTCACTGGCCCTGGAGCTGACCCTTGCCGTGCACAATAAGGCGGTGCAGTCCTACCAGGCGGTGATGGGGATGCAGTTCTGAGCCGCGGCGGGGCGGTTCGATTGGAATGCAGGACGGGCAAGGGGAATCATG
>JAJXXN010000195.1 GCA_021781075.1 Acidobacteriota bacterium
AACGGATGACGCTGGATGAAAAAATTGGCCAGATGGTGCAGTACTCGGCGGGGTTTGCGACGGGGCCGGGGGCGTCGAGAGTCACCTATGACGAGCTGGTGGAAAAGGGGATGGTGGGCTCGATGCGCAACGGGCCCGATGCGGGCAAGGTGAACCACTACCAGCACATCGCGATGGAAAAATCGCGGCTTCATATTCCGATTTTGTTTGGATTGGATGTTATCCACGGGCACCGGACAACCTTCCCGGTCCCGCTGGCAATCGCGGCGAGCTTTGACCTCGAGGCGGGCGAGACGGTGGCGCGGACGGGTGCGGTGGAAGCGCGCGCGGATGGTGTGACGTGGGTTTTTTCGCCGATGGTGGACATCTCGCGGGATGCGCGGTGGGGACGGATTATTGAATCGAATGGCGAGGACCCCTATTTGAGTTCGGCGATGGCGCGTGCGTGGGTCCGCGGCTATCAGCAGGGCGACCTCGGCAAGCCGGACTCGGTTGCAGCCTGCGTGAAGCACTACGCCGCCTATGGCGCGGCGATTGCAGGGCGCGATTACAACGCCGTGGAGCTTGGCGACCCCACGTTGCGCCAGGTTTACCTTGAGCCGTACCACGCGGCGATTGAGGAGGGCGCGGCGACAATCATGAGCTCGTTCAATTCACTCAACGGCGTGCCTGCGACTGCGAACCCCTATTTGCTGACGGAGATCCTGCGCAAGGAGTGGGGTTTCAACGGCTTTGTGGATTCGGATTGGGCTGCGGTTTCAGAGCTGATCAGCCACTCCATCGGCGATGGCCCGACGGTGGCGCGCAAGGCGCTGGAAGCCGGCGTTGACATGGACATGGAGGGCAACCTGTATGGGACGGTGCTCGCCCAGCAGGTGCGGTCGGGGAAGATTCCCGAGAAGTATGTTGATGACGCGGTGCGCCGGATTCTGCGGGTGAAGTTCGCATTGGGATTGTTCGAGCATCCATACACGCCGGAGAGCGCGCCCTATACCGCGACACCGGCGAAGCGCGCGTTGGCGCGCAAGGTGGCTGAAGAGACATTTGTGCTGCTAAAGAATGAGCCGATGGAGGGAACAGGCAACCTGCTTCCCTTGCCCGCGTCGCTGAAGAAGGTGGCGCTCATTGGCCCACTGGCCGACAACCAGCGCGATGTGATTGGCGCATGGTCCGTGACCGGCGACCCGGCCAACGTGGTGACGCTGAAATCCGCGCTGCAGGAGAAACTCGGCGACAACCTGCTTTATGCCAAGGGCAGCGACCTGCTGAGCGGCGAGGATGCGAATGTGCTGGAGCGTGTGAACTTCAACTTCCCTGCCGGGGAAGACAAGCATCTGCCAATTCCCGATGATGACAAGATGATCGCCGAGGCGGTGGCAACGGTGAAGCAGGCCGACGTGGCTATCTTGGCGCTTGGCGAAAGCACAAACTGGATGGAAGGCGAGGCGGCGAGCCGCACCAGGCTAGGGTTCACGGGTGCGCAGGAGAAGCTGTTGGAAGCGGTTGTGGCCACCGGCAAGCCGGTAATCCTGGTGGTGCTGGCTGGGCGGCCATTGGATCTGAAGTGGGCTTCGGAGCATGTCCCTGCGATTCTTGAGGCGTGGAGCCCGGGGATTGAGACCGGTCCGGCGATCGTGGATACGCTCTTCGGCGCGAACAACCCCTCGGGCAAGCTGCCGGCGAGTTTTCCGCGCGCGGTGGGCCAGGAACCACTCTATTACTCGCAGCTGCCCACAGGCCGCCCGGCGCATGGGGATTTGAGCCATATGCCCTACACCTCGGAGGAGAAATTTCAATCGCGGTATGTGGACGAGCAGAACTCCGCGCTCTATCCATTTGGATGGGGATTGAGCTACACGCGCTTCACCTATGGCCAGCCGACAATCAGCCGCGCTGAAATTCCCTTGAGCGAGCTGGAGAAGGCTGAGCACAAGCCGGTGATTACAGTAGGGGTTGATGTGAAAAACGTTGGCTCCGTGGCAGGCACCGAGGTTGTGCAGCTTTACACACGCAACACGGTGGCGAGCGTGGAGCAGCCGGTGCGCGAGTTGAAGGGCTTCAAGCGTGTGGCATTGGCGCCGGGCGAGCAGAAGCACGTTGAATTCACCTTGGGCTTCGATGAATTGAGCTTCATCAATGTGGAATCGAAGCGCGTGGTGGAACCGACAACCTATGACATCTGGGTGGGTGGCAGTTCGCTGGCCACGGCGGAGACGACGCTGAAGACCACGGAATAAGATTTTTCAAACGATGCGCGCATGGCCCGCTGAAAGCGGGCCAATCTTTTTATGTGGGCATGGGCGCATCCACTTTCTTCCGCTCGCTGTACTACGGGCGGAGTCGCATCCATTAAACTGGTGGATAATTCGCCGGGGCTGATCGCGCGCCCCACCGAGGAAGGTGGCGACTTATGCTCAAATTGCCCATGACCATCCTGCATCGCGGATACTTGCTGGCTTGCCTGTTCCCAATTGCCATCAACCCTGTTGCGTCCCAGGTTGCGTCCAACCCCGCGCACGACAAATTATTCAGCACGGTTGCCGAGATTCCCCTGCCCGGCGCGGCCGTCCGCTTTGACTATGTGAGCGTGGATGCGCAACACGGCCGGCTCTATCTGGCGCACATGAATGACGATCACCTGGTGGTATTTGACCTGCGGAAGCGCGAGGTGGCGGCAAACCTTGCGGGTTTCAAGCGCGTGCATGGGGTGATTGCTGTTCCCGGGATCAACCGTGTTTTCGCCTCCGCGACGGGCGAGCACGAGATGATAGCCGTGGAGATGAGCACGCTGAAGAGAGCCGGGTCGGCCGGGCCGATCGACTATCCTGATGGGCTTGCCTACTCGCCCGGGACGAACAGGGTATTTGTCTCCGATGAGCACGGTGGAGTGGATGCGGTGGTGGACGCGGCGACGAACAAGCTGATTGCGGCGATTCCGCTGGGGGGCGGCGCGGGCAACACCGTTTACGATGCGGGCTCGGGCAAAATCCTTGTGGCGGTGCATTCGGTGAATGAACTGGTTGAGATAGACCCGGCGACACTGAAGATCACCGGGCGGTACGTGCTGCCGGGGATTGAGAACCCGCACGGCATAGCCTTGGATGAGGAGAAGCGCCTTGCCTTCATCGCCGGCGAGGAGAACCACACGCTGGCGGTATTCGACTTGAAGACGATGCGGCTCGTCAGTGTGCACCAGGTGGGTGAAGACCCCGATGTGCTGGCATTGGATGCGGCGCTGGGCCGCCTTTATGTATCAGCGGAGTCAGGGACGGTGACGGTTCTGCAAGAGGAGAACGGCGACCTGAAAGAGTTGGGCAGGGTGACAATGCCACATGCGCATACGGTAGCCGTTGACCCGGCTACGCACCTGGTTTATTTTCCGCTGGAGAACGTCAACGGCCATCCGGTGCTGCGCATCCTGCAGCCGGGGCTTTGAGCCGCGCGACCATGGGAATGAAATGAGCATCAGCCAATCCACCCCCGAGATTCTCGACCTGCGGCACTTTAGCTCGCGCGAGCTGGCGGCGGTTCTGGACGTGGAGAGCACGTACTGGCTCAAGCACCTGCATTGGGATTACCGCACCTCGGCGCGGTTGCTGAACCAGTACCTGGATTCGCACAGCCTGCCGGGCTATGTTGCGACACAGGAAGGAAAGCCTGTTGGCTACAGTTATTTTGTGTATGAAGAGTCCAAGGCGGTGCTGGGGAATGTATTTGCCAAGATGGAGGAAGGCGGGGACGGGGATGGGCGGGAGAAGCGCCAAATTGAGTCCCGGCTGCTGAAGCATGTTTTTGAGACGCTCTTCTCGTCGCCGGGGATGGAGCGCATTGAAGCGCAGATGCTGGTGCAGGCGACGGGCGCGCACACGCGACAGTTTGAGGAGGCGGGGTTCAAAATCCATCCCCGGCTTTTGATGGTGCGCAGCTTGCGGGGCCCGCGTGTCGTGCCCGTGGTCAAGCTGCCCGCCGACCTGGAATTGCGCGGCTGGCGTGATGAGGACCTGCACCCCGCGGGACGATTGATTGCCGAGGCCTACAATGGCCACCTCGACAGTGTGATCAACAATCAATACCGCACCATCCACGGCGCATTGCGCTTTCTGCACAACATTGTGCGCTACCCCGGATGCGGGGTCTTCACGCCGAATGTTTCGCAGGTGATTGTGGAGCGCACCAGCCGCGAACTGGTGGCGATGCTGCTCTGCTCGCGCATCAGCTCCGAGAGCGGCCACATCACGCAGATCTGCGTTCATCCCGATTATCGGCGGCGGGGGCTTGCGCATCTGCTCTTGACGTCCGCGGCATCGGGGTTTGTGTTGCAGGGCGCAACGGAACTTTCACTCACGGTTACGGCGGGTAATGAGGATGCGGTGCGGCTTTACCAGGGAAATGGGTATGAGGTGATGCACCGTTTTGACGCGGCGGTGTGGGAGAAGGCGCATTACGCTTGAGCGCCGGGCGTGCCCCTGCTGCGGTATAGTCAAAAAGTATGGCAACTGAGCAAAAATCAAAGGCCACAGGGCAGCAGCAGGGCTTTGTCTATCTTCCGCTCCTGGCTGGATGGCTGATACCCGGTTCGGGGCATTTTCTCGTGGGCAAGTGGGGACGCGGCGCCTTGGTCTCTGTCTCGATAGTTTCGATGTTTGTGCTTGGCCTGGGAATGCAGGGCAAGCTTTACACCGAGGTCCACGATATTCTTGACCTTCTTGGCTTCATCGCCAACCTGGGCAACGGGCTGCTGTATTGGATGGCGCGCGGGGCCGGCCTGGGCGCGCAGATGGTGGACCACACGGTCGGGGATTATGGCAAGATCTTCATCAGCGTGGCAGGCCTGTTGAACGTAATCAGCGCGGTGGATGCGCACAACCTGCGCACAGGGAGGAAGCCGCTATGAGCCTGCAACCCTCGCACTTCACCACCCTGACGCTGTATGCGTTTTTCGCTTCCATTGTGTTCGGCATCACGATGCGCGAAACGCCGAGGAAAATGCTCCACTACGGGATATATTGCTTTGTGCTGTTTGTCGGCTCTGCGATTTTGCTCAGTTGGCTGATGTACTTTATTGCAAGGTAGTGGCAGGGACAATGCGCGGGAATTCCCGGGCAAGCACCAGACAAATGAAAGGCCGGCGTTTTATCGCCGGCCTTTGTTGATATGGGCGGTTTCTATTTTGTAACACCAAGCCCGTCGTTCTTATGGTGGTTCGGGTACGGCGGCACCGGCGGATACACCACCGGGTGCTCCTTCAGTTGTTGCATCACCACCGCCACCGCGCGCTCCAGTTGCGGGTC
>JAJXXN010000184.1 GCA_021781075.1 Acidobacteriota bacterium
GGCGGTAGAATTTGGCGGCGGCGTCGAGATGGTCGGCGTCGCGCGCCGCATCAGCCCGCTGCGCAAGCGCGGCAAAACTTGCCGGCGACGGGGGATGCGCCTGTGACACACCGCCCCCCTGTGCGCGCAGACAAGCGCCCGCCATGCAGGCAAGCAGCAATAGCGCGGTTGAATAACTTGCTTTTGTATATTGATTCATTGCTCCGACCCCGATGCCGGCAAGAACCGCGTGGCCCTTGTTTCCACTCTAGCAAGAAAAACCGCCAGCAGCGCGCCGCCTTGCGGCGAACGCCTTGCTGACGGCCAATAGTTTACTTTCAGGGGGACAATCCCGGGCCTTTTTTGAAGGCCCGGGAAATCCGGTTGGGCTTCAAGTCAGAACTTGAAGTGGGCTTCCATTTCGATCAAACGTCCGGCGAGGACGCCGCTTGAATTGGTGACTCCGCCAAACTGGCTGTCATTCAAGTTGGTGTCGATGCCGTTGTTGGAAAGGTTTAGCTTGTTGAAGAGGTTGTAGGCATTGGCGCGGATTTCGAAGCGGGCATTGTCGCCGAGGACCTTCATGTTCGGAAGTACAAAGGCCTTGGTGAGCGTGAGGTCCGTATCGAAGTAACGCGGTCCGTAGAAGGAATTGCGACCCACACCCGGCGCCTGCGGAATCGGGGTGAACGCGCCTTGCGGGCCGGCATTTGTATTCCACAGCGGGCCGTTGTTGTTGACGGAGGGTGCGGTGAAGTACGCATTAGCGCCGCCGTGTGTCCAATTGTTAAAGTTGCCATTGGGATTCTTGAAGACATCCGTGCTGTCGCTGCTGCCGGCGCCGCCGAGATAAGCCGCGGGACGCAGGTTACAGTTGCCGCTGCCCTGGAAGACAGCGTTGCAGGCAATGCCGCCAAAGGTCGGGTTGAAGGGGAACCCGGAGTGGAGATTCATGATCCCGCCAAATGTCCAGTTGCCAAGCAGCTTTTCAAAGATGCTGTTCTGGCCCCTGAAGATGGTCGGCGCCCACAACCCTGAGAGCTTGAAAGCGTTGCGCACGTCGTAATCCGACGGGCCGTAGTTGTAGTTGGGCAGGAACTGGTAGTCCGGCGTGGCATAGGGGTTCGAGCCATTGTCCATGCTCTTCGCCCAGCGATACTGCGCATCCAACTCAAAACCATGCGCCATATCGTGCTTCAACTCACCCAGGAGCGCGTTGAAGTTGGAGATGCCCGTGTCCTGATACCAGTCGATGTTGTTGACCAGCGGGTTGACCGGAATGGCGCCCGAGATGAGCTGGGGAGCCAGTTCGTTGAGCAGGTTGTACTGGACCGGCAGGTGACGGCCGGTGCTGCCCTGGTAGCCAAGCGTCGCCACCCACTGATGGCCCAGGTCATATTGGGCATTCAGTGAATAGCTCATCATGTAGGCCGTTGTCATGTGCGACGGGAAGCCGGTGACGCCATTGGCGCCATTGACCGGCAGGAGGGCGGAGTTGAAGGCGGTGATCACACTGGTATTCGCCGGGAAGGAGAAGACCGAGTAAACACTGCTGGCCGCCGCATAGTTGAGGTGCGGATTGCCCGAGCCGACAACATACTCCGGGAAAAGGTTCGGCGCGTTGTACGCAAATGGAGGATTGAAGCGGTTGTTCGTCGTGATGGCTTGCTCCAAACCGTCATAGTGGACGCCGAAACCGCCATGCACAACCAGCCTGCCGTTGTTCTGCAGCGGGCTCCATGCAAAGCCGAATTCCGGCCCAAAGTTCAACTTGGAAACCGTGAACTCGTTGCCACCCAACTGAATGTAGAGGCCGGTCAGCGTGTTGGCCCCGGTACCAAGGCGAACATCGGGCTGGTTGCCGTTCTTTTCCGTCATGCCCGGCAGGTAATCCCAGCGCAGGCCAAGGTTGAGGGTAAGGTTGGGACGGACCTTCCAGTCGTCCTGGCCGAAGAAGCCGTAAACCATCTGACGGTCATCCTTGCGGAAGGGTGTGGGCACACCGGTACGCGGGTCGCTGGTGACGCTCTCCGTGTAAGGTGAATCGTTGAGGAAGTCCCACAGGTTGTTGAAGTCGAAGCTGGGCTGCGCCTGCCAGTCTGGAAGGTCGAGATACGCCAGACGGGTGACGTTGCCGCCGAACTTGATGTTGTGGGTCTTGAAGGCCCAGGTGGTCACGTCCTTGAAGTTGAGGGTCCACTGGTCAAATTCGCTACCCAGAGGTGCGCCGAATTGCGCCGGCTGCGCGCCGCCCATGGTGCCGAACTGATAGTTGGTGATGTTGTCATCGGGCAAACCGAGGGGTTCCTGCGGGTTGTCCTTGATTTCGTTCCACTTCCAGCCGGCCATATCGGCGCGGGCCTGGGTGATGATGTGGTCGTTGAAGGTGTGGTCAAAGAGCGCGCCGATGGAGTAGTTCTTCGCATTGTGATGGAAGAAGTTGTACGCGCGGCTGGCTCCGTTGTAGCTGGTCTGGGTGACCGGCGTGTAGTAGAGGGTGAAGGCCAGCAAATCCTTTTGAGTCGCCTGCCAGTCCACACGGCCGTTGTATTGCACGTTGGTCTGTGTGGAGGGGTTGTTGGTCTCGAGGAACATGATCGAGGCGTTCTGGCTGAGGTTGGCCGGGTTGGCAATCTGCTGCAACGGGTTCCAGGGGTTGGTGATGGTCGAACCATCGCCGCCGAGGCCCATGTCGTAATAGACCGAGTTGCCTGGGCCGGTCAGAAGACCGCCGAAAGACGGGTCGGGGGTCCCGACAGGATACAGGCCCGAGTTCAGAGGCGAACCGACTGCAAGGCCCTGGCCGGCAATCTCATTACAGTTGTAGCCCTGGACCAGGTTGACGCTGGCGCAAGTCTGGTCGATCTGCTTGATAAATACAGGCGCCGCGCCCTTGACGGTCAGCAACTGCTGGGCGATTGTGCCCGAAAGTCCGAGGCCGTCAATGTACGGGGTCTCATACCAGCCACCGGGGTGGTTGACGCCGCTGTTGCGCACCGTCTCATAGCCGAAGAAGCCAAAAAGCCGGTTGTGCAGGATGGGGCCGCCGGCGGTGCCGCCGTAATCGTTGTACTGCATCTGGTCGCGCTGTGGGTTGCCGCGGGGGTCCCAACGCTGATAGGCGTTCATTCCCGGGCTGTCGCGCTTGAAGAAGGCCGAACCATGGATGACATTGGTTCCGTTCTGCGAGGTGATCTTGATTTGTGCGCCGCTGAAGCGACCGCCTTCTTCAGCGTCATAGGGGTTCGCGACAACCTTGAACTCCTTGACCGTGTCCTCGTTCGGCGTGATGACCGCCGCGCCGCCCCAGGTGACGCTGACGATGGAGACGCCGTCAATGGTGATGCTGTTGGTGTTGGTACGGCCACCTGCAGCTGTCGCCTGTGGCTGGTTCTCCGTCACAAAGATGCCTGTGGACTGGCCGGAACCGCCAGAGTTGGAACTGGGAAGACCCTGCGTGCCACCGCCGCCCTGCTGCGCGCCATCGCCGAACATGCCGGGCGCCAACTGGACCAACTGATACACGTCGCGGCCAAAGCCGGGCATCTTGGAAATCTGCTGTTGCGTAATCGTACCGCCCAAGTTGCCGGTTTCCGTATCGATCAGCGGTTGCGTCGCTGCGTTCACGGTGACCGTGGTGGTCGTGCCGCCAACTTCCAGCTTCACATTGAGGCCGTTTGGCTGGTCGGCAATAATTTTCAGGTTGCTGATGAGATTGGTTTTGAAGCCGTCGTGCGAAACCTCGACCTTGTAAAGGCTCGGGGCAAGACCGCCGAAGAAGAAGTTGCCGGAACCATCGGTGCTGGCCTCGTGTGTGAACCCAGTATCCTGCTCCGTGATGGTAATGTGCGCACCAGGGATCATAGCTCCCTGGGCATCAGCCACAGTGCCGTGCAAGGATGCACCGTACTGCGCCTGCGCAGGCTGTACCATGAAGGCGATCAAGGCAACTAGCAGCAGTCCGAGGAAGGCTGAAAAAGCGCCCCCGTTACTTTGCCAGTTCAGCCTAAGGCCTTTATTTGAATTGAGTTGCATAGTGGTCTCCTAAGTTGCTGTTCAGGTGGTTCCGTCATCATTCCCCGCTCCGAGAGCAGTGGATGAAAAAACGCGCGCGTTGCGCAATCGATTGTGCAACGACCCATTGTTATCACCTTTTTCAAACTGTTGTCAACAAAATCTTCACGCTTTTCGAGCTGATTTGCCGTCCCTTTACCTGTTCATCAACTCCCATTGATGCGCGGTGGCGGCCTTATGGTTTACGTTGCCTCAACATACATGTCCTTGCGCAGCCAAAGGTAGACGGGAATGGAGAGCATCTGCACCAGCGCCACAACCGGCATGGCATAGCGCAAGGCGACGGTGCTTGAAAAACCGAGTGCAAGCGCAATCAGCAGCGAGCAGCCGAACAAGCGTCCGAAGAGCACGCCGAACTCGTGGTTCATCAGGAAGGCGTAGCGTTCACGGCCCGTGCGCCGGCTCTCGCGGTCAACCGCCTCCAATTGGATGGGCCAGTAGGCGAGGTCGAGCATGGGCTTGGAGAGGACGAGGCAAAGTTGAAAACCAATCACACCGGCCACATTGAAGAACACGGAGTTGATCAGCGCGCCGAGCAGGTAGAGGGAGAGGCCGGCGGCAAAGACGGCGGCGCGATGGCGCGGCGCGGTGAGGCGGCCGATGAGATAGAGCATGAAGGCCGTCAACACGCCGCTGAGTGACTCAATCACGCCCAGCGTGCCCTCGTGGCCGACGAGGAGCATGGTCCCGGGCATCCCGCCCCGGATGACGATCAGGTACGCCGATTGGCGGCTCGCCGGCCGCGGCTCCTCGATCAGGGCCCTCGTGGACGAGATTCGAGATTATTTTGAAGACCGATGACGGCCTGGCCTCGATTGTCGAGGAAGCCCGCATGCTGGGGGTGACCCCGTTCGTTGCCGGACAGGATTTCGACGGCTTCGTCGAGAACGGCCAGATGATCTACCAGGACGAGAGCGGCCTGCTCGACCTGCCGCTGCCGGCGCTGCTGGGCGCGCACCAGATTGGCAATGCGGCCGTCGCAATCGCCGCGGCGCGGCATTTCGGGCTTCCAGTCAGCCCGCGGCACCTTGCCGAAGGGTTGCGCAAGGTGGTGTGGCCGGCCCGGTTGAGCCCGATCCGGGGCCGGCTGTCGGCGCTGCTGCCGGAGGGGCACGAATTGTGGCTCGATGGCGGGCACAACCAGGGCGGCGGCGGGGTGCTGGCACAGGCCCTGCGGGACAGGAACCGGCAAAGGCCGCGGCCATTGGTGCTGATCATGGGCACGT
>JAJXXN010000182.1 GCA_021781075.1 Acidobacteriota bacterium
GGCAGAAGCTGCAAACCCTCGTCGATGTCGGCCTGGGCTACATTCACCTCGGCCAGAGCGCGACCACGCTCTCCGGCGGCGAGGCGCAGCGCATGAAGCTGGCGCGCGAGCTCTCAAAGCGCCAGACCGGCCGCACACTCTATCTGCTCGACGAGCCCACCACCGGCTTGCATTTTGACGATGTGCGCAAACTGCTCGAGGTGCTCCACCGGCTCACCGACCTGGGCAACACGGTGGTGATCATCGAGCATAACCTGGATGTAATCCGCAACGCCGACTGGCTCCTCGACCTCGGCCCCGAGGGCGGCGAAGAGGGTGGGTGCATCGTTGCGGAGGGCAGGCCGGCAGTCATCGCAACGACTCCCGGCTCGCATACGGGGGCGTTCCTGGCGCGCTTTTATCAGAATCTCTCCGGCGAGGAGTTCAAGCGGCTGGCCTCGGCCGAGATTGCGACAGTGCAGCCTCAATTGCGACCGGCGCAGCCCGCCGCCGCTGCCACTGCCGTTAAAAAACGCGGAAGGCCGGCGCGCGCACGGTGAGGAAATCATGCAAAGCCGCGGCACTAGGCGGGAAGGGCGAAAATAGAACTTGATGAACGACGAATCCCCTTCCCATGAGCCAGGGTGCGAATCAGTCGCACCGAACCTGACGGAGCCTTCGCCCGGCGACTCGCCGTTCTCCTTGTTCGCCCAGCTTCCTCCACCGTTGCCCAAGCCGGAACGACTGCCCAACCTGCTGCACCTACTGATCCTTGGCATTGTCTTCAGCGCGGCCACACTCCTCACAGGCCTTGGCGCCGCACTCGCATTGCACTTCCATCTTTGGGGAATCTCGAATCAATCTGTTTTCACTGACAACATCCGTTACGCGCTTGCTTTGCAGTTGATCATTTACCTGCTCACCCTCGCAGGCTCCTTCATCCTTCTGCCCATGCTGTGGCGGAAACCTTTCTTTCCTACCATCTCCTGGCGCGCAGACGTGTTGCCTCGGCGCATGCCCATGCTTGTCTCATCAGTCCTGCTCTGCTACACATTGGCCATTGTCTCCACGCTCATCTTCCATGAGTCCGATGCGAAGGCGCCCATCGAGCAGGTATTCATGCAAAAAGGCGCGCCCTGGATGCTTTTTCTCTTCGGCGTCACCATGGCCCCGCTTTTTGAGGAGCTGGTTTTCAGGGGCTTCACGCTGCCGGCGCTGGCCTCGTCGTATGACTGGTGCCGCGAAAAATTGCTTCATCTAACAACCCCGCTAAACAATGACGACGGCACGCCCTGTTGGACGAAGCCCGCCCTGCTTTTCGCCTCGCTGCTCACCAGCCTCGCATTCGCGCTCATCCACGCGCCCCAAACCGCCGGCTCCAAAGAATCATTCGCGCTGCTTTTTTCCGTCAGCCTCGTGCTCTGCCTCGTGCGCCTGCGCACACGCTCGCTGGCGGCCAGCACGCTGGTCCACGCCCTTTACAATTTCATCCTCTTCACCATGATGCTCATCTACACGCATGGATTCCAACAGATGGACAAATTGCAATAATCCCCTGCGGTTAAAATTGATTCATGCTCAAGGGCATTTCCCCACTCCTCCGCTACATGGGCCGCTACCGTTGGAAATACCTCGCGGGGACGCTCTGCCTTGTGGGCACCAACGCCTTCTCCGTCCTCTTTCCCCAGGTCTTGCAGCACGCCATCGACAGCATGGACCACACCACAAGCAAGGCCACCGCGGTGGTTTTTCTTTCCGCCGTGGAGCGGGGCATCGTCGTCATCAGCCATGGCTCGTTGGCACGGCAAATCCTCTTCTGGGCGCTGCTCATTGTCGCACTCAAACTTATCAGCGGCATTTTCCTTTATGCGCAACGCTGGATCCTGATTGGCGTCAGCCGCGAGATCGAGTACGACCTGCGCAACGACCTCTTCACCCACCTTGAAACACAAGACCAGGATTTCTTCCATCGCTACCGCACCGGCGACATCATGGCCCGCCTGACCAACGACCTGAGCGCCGTCCGCAATTTGCTTGGTCCCGCGTTGATGTACAGCGCCAACACCATCTTCTTTTCGCTCTTCGCGCTTTACTTTCTTCTGCATATGAGCCCCTGGCTCACGCTGGTGGCGCTGGCTCCCATGCCCATTGCCAGCATCCTGGTGCAGTACTTCGGCACCCGCATCCACGACCGTTTTGAACGCATCCAGTCAAGCTTCAGCGAGATCTCGGCTCAGGCGCAGGAAAACTACTCCGCCGCGCGGCTCATACGCGCCTTCGCCCGTGAAGAGCAACAGATCGGGCTCTTCGAGAAGATGAACCGCGAGTACATCCACCGCTCGCTCCGGTTGGTGCAGTTGATGGGCATGCTCTGGCCCACGCTCGAGTTCATCCTCGGCGTCTCCATGGTCATCACACTCATCGCCGGCGGCCATGAGGTGCTCCAAGGGCGCCTGACCGGCGGGCAGTTCGTGGCATACGTCACTTACGTGATTCAGCTCATCTGGCCCATCATCGCCGTGGGTTGGGTTATCAACCTCTACCAGCGCGGCACTGCCTCGGTCATCCGCTTGGATGAGCTGTTGCAGTCCAAACCCAAAATCGACGACTCCGCCGCCGACCCTGCCATCGCCGCGGACCTGACGCTGCGCGGTGAAATCGAGTTCCGCAATCTCAGCTTCAGTTATGACGGCACGGAGGTCCTGCACAAAATCAATCTCAAGGTTCCAGCCGGTTCCAGCCTCGCCATCGTCGGCCCCACGGGCAGCGGAAAAACCACGCTCGTCAGCCTCATTCCGCGCATCCAGGATGCAAATGATGCAGCAGACGCGCCCAGCCTGCTAATCGACGGGCGCCCGATCCGCAGTTATCCCCTCCAGGTACTGCGGCGCAACATTGGCATGGTGCCGCAGGAGACGTTCCTTTTCAGCGATATTCTCCGCGAAAACCTGACCTTCGGCGCGCCCCACGCAAGTGATGAAGAGCTTGACCGTGCCATGGAGGCCGCCCATATCCGCGCCGAGTTCGGCGAATTCCCCCAAGGATTGAATACCCTGGTCGGCGAGCGCGGCGTAACGCTCAGCGGGGGCCAAAAGCAGCGCGCCGCCATAGCGCGCGCCCTGCTGCGCCGCCCGCCGATTTTGATCCTCGACGACGCTCTGGCCAGCGTGGACACATACACCGAGGAGCGCATCCTCACCGGCTTGCGGGATTACGCGGAACGCGCCACCACAATCCTGATTTCGCACCGCGTCTCAACCGTCCGCCATGCCGACCAGATTGCGGTTCTTGACCACGGGCGCATCGTCGAACTGGGCACGCACGAGGAGTTGCTGTCGCGCGACGGCTACTATGCCAGCCTCAACCAGAAGCAGCAGCTTGAGGAAGAACTCACCACCGCACAATAGATTCCCCCCCCCCCCCCCCCCTAGCCCCGGGGGTCATGCCGTCCAAGCGGTGTGGCCTTCACGCGCGGACATGCCCTGCGTGGCAAGGCTTGAAGCCGGCTCGTCGATACTCCCATTCCCCCGCGCTACCTGCTTCCATGCCTCGCGCACTGTTCGCACACATTCGATTGCATGCTCAAATTTCCGAATTGAAGCCGCCTGCGATGCCTGGATTATCTGGGCGAAGATGGAAGCGTAAAACTCACTCAATGCCTGTGCCGGCCTTCCGCCCACGTCCATGCGAAGCCGCGCTTGAAGGTGTATGAGGATGTCGAGCGCACGCTTGGCCGCCGCGCGTCGGCCCTCCACATCTCCGCGCTCAACCGCATCGATGGCGCCGGCAAGAAAACGCGCAATGCCGTCATAGAGTGCAACAACCAGTTCGACCGGTGATGCCCCTTCAAGGATTCTCTGCTGATAAGTGGCCATTCCGCCTTCCAATTCTTAGTGGCTGGTCTGGTTGTACCCGGTGATCGCCGAGTACAGCATGTTCGCCTGGTTCAACTGCGAGGGCAGCGCGGTCAAAATCTCGTTGACCGAGTTCATCTCCAGCGTCAGGCTCTTTTGCTGGACGGAGATGATACTGTCCTCACGCGATATATCGGCATTCAAATTGGATTCGATATTGGAATTGGCGGTCAGTGCCGTGCTGATGAGGCCGCCCGAGGCGGTTCCCGTTGTGGAAAGAACGTTTGCGAAATTCTCACCCCAGCCATTGGCGTTCTGAAAAAATGACACGATGCCGGAGTAGTCATTGTTGACCACATTCGTCAGTGAACTTTGGTCTATCGAGAGCGTCCCATCATTATTCACGCTGATGCCCAGGCTGGTCAGGCTGGCAAGGTCGCCCCCGGAGTTGTTGTACTTGAGCGCGGTGCTGGTTGTGGCGTCCGTCAGGTTGGATGTGATGGTCAACTGGCCGGCCGAACCGACCTGGTTGGGGTTCAACTCAAGGAAGGAGCCGGATGAATTCGTCGAGATGGTCGCGGTAACGCCAAGATTGGCCGTGTTGATCGCCGATTCCAGGCCGGAGAGTGTGTTGTCACTTGAATTGAGTGTGATGGTCTGCGGAGTCCCGCTGCCGACTTGAATGGTGAGCGAGCCGGAAAGCGTGTCACTGGCATTCGCCACCGGGTCAAGATAGCCGGTGGGGTTCTGCGATATGAAGGCGCCAAGAATCTGCTGCTGCAATAGGCTCAGGGTGGGCGAGCCATAGAGCGGCTGGGCCACGCCGGAACTGTTCATCCCCTCCTGGGTGTTGACGGTGCTGATGACGGCATTGTAGTCACTGACAAAGGCCCCTATCACGCTCTCCACGCTCGATACATCATTGGCAATCACCACCTGGACCTGGGTTCCCGGGGAGTTCGAGAGCAGTTGGAAAGTCACTCCGGGAATCACGTTGCTGACGGTATTCGAGGCGTTCGAAATGGACACCCCATCCACGGTCAGGCTGGCATTGGCCCCGGTTTGCGAGGTGTTGTAATTGAGCGCCGTCGTGGTTGTCGCATCGCTCAGGCTGGATGTGGCTGTGAGGTTGCCGGATGTGCCCGAGGTGCCTGACACAAGGCTCAATCGCGAGCCGTTGGCATCGGTGATCACATTGGCGGTAACACCGATTCCGGCGGAGTTGATGGCCGTGGCCAGCCCGCCAAGCGTGTTGCTGTTGGAGCCCACATTGATTGTTTGCGCCGTCCCGCCGCCCACCTGGATGGTAATGGACCCGGAAAGGGTGTCGGCCGCGTTGGCTATGGAGTCGATGTAACCGCTGGACGTCTGCGCCAGCGAGTTGACAACAATGGTGTGTG
>JAJXXN010000347.1 GCA_021781075.1 Acidobacteriota bacterium
GGCTCCTGATGAAGCAAACGCGCGCGGCGGTCTTGCGAAATGGCGCCGAAGCCGGTGGCAATGACGGTGATTTTGATGGCGTCGCCCATGCGCTCATCCTTGACTGCGCCGAAGAGTATGTTGGCCTCCTCGTGGACGCAATCCTGAATCATGCTCATGGCGGCGTGGACCTCGGCGGCCTTCATGTCCGCCGAGCCGGTGATGTTGACCAGAAGCGAGCGAGCGCCGTCAATGGAGCCGGCCTCGATCAGCGGTGAAGTGATGGCGGCTTTGGCTGCCTCCACGGCGCGGTTTTCACCGCGGAATGCGGCCGTGCCCATCACCGCGTGGCCCATGCCGGCCATGGTCATGCGCACATCGGCGAAGTCGCGGTTGATGTAGCCGGAAACCGTGATGATGTCTGAAATGCCCTGCACCGCCTGGCGCAGCACATCGTCGGCAATGCGGCAGCACTCGAAGAAGCCCATGTCCTGCGCATAAGCCAGCAGTTTTTCATTGGGGATGACAATGAGCGTGTCCACGCTGTTGATCAGATCGGCGAGCCCCTGCTCGGCCTGCATCTGGCGGCGCTTGCCCTCAAAGGCAAACGGGCGCGTGACCACCGCCACGGTGAGAATGCCCAGTTCGTTGGCCAGCGCAGCAATGACCGGGGATGCGCCGGTGCCCGTGCCGCCGCCCATGCCGGCAGTGATGAAAACCATGTCAGCGCCTTCAATGGCCTCAATGATTTTGGCCGAGTCCTCAAGCGCGGCATGACGGCCAATGTCCGGGTTGGCGCCCGCGCCAAGGCCTGAGGTCAATCGCGGGCCCAATTGCAGTTTGATGGCCGCGCGCGAAGCCTTCAGCGCCTGCATGTCCGTGTTCGCGGCTATAAACTCCACCCCGGTAAGGTTGGTATCAATCATGCGCTCGACGGCATTGGATCCGCCGCCGCCGACGCCGATCACCTTGATTTTGGCGCCGTGGTGTTGGTGTTCGGGCCCGTTGTCCTGCGTACCGCTGAAATTGTCCTCTTGCATTGAGCCTCCAGTTTTACACCGCTCTGCTCCCCGGGAGAGCTAAAACGTAAGCACCTTGTCGCTGTTTATCACCCAATTGGCAAGCGCCTGCATGGTTGATTTCTCTGCGCCGTCAAAATAGGGCTGGTTTTTGAATACCCCGCAACGCGCCATGCAGGTGCCGCAAACCTTTACACTAACACCCCTGGCAATCAGGCCCTTGAGCATCTTTGACAAATCCTGGTCATACCCCTCGGGCGGACGGCAGGCCTCGCGCGCAAGGTCCACCGCGTCATTCATCAAGAAAATCCCAAGTTCCTGGCCCCCCTCCATCAACTTCTCCACAAGACGCAAACTGTTCCAGGTAACGTCGCTGCCGTCATACGGGGCGTGATTCAGGATAATCAGTACCTTCATGAGAGCCTCCCATCAAGCGATCTTCAACCGCCGGCTGGACGGTTGAAGCACACGGGCATCAAAAACTGCCCACGGTAAACAGTGAACGCAACTTTGAACGGAATCCGTGCTGCGCAGGAACAAAAGTGGAGCGCGTGCGGTGAACATAAAGCAACATGCCGACGGCTGTGGCAAATGCCGGCATCACCAGCGCCGCCGGGGTCTGCTGCGAGGAGAGCCGCACCGGGTTGCCAATGCGCGATTGCACCCGCAACTTGCTTTCGGCAATGTCGTGCAGCCCGGGCAGCATTGCCCCGCCACCGGTCAGCACACAGCCCGAGCCGAGCGCCTCCAGGACGCCGCCGATGCGCAGGCTCTCGCGCACAAAATGAAACAATTGCTCGGCGCGCGGCTCAAGAATCTCCGCCAGTCGCCGCATGGGAACCTTGACCGGGCCAGAGGGATGGAGAATCTCCACCTCCGCCTCCTGCGGAACCGCCGTCACCACCGCATGGCCATACTGGCACTTCAGTTCCTCGGCCTGCTGCACGGGGATTTGCAGCCCCTGCGCCAGGTCATTGGTAAAGTGCAGTCCACCGATGGGAATCGCGCTCGTATGCACCACCGCGCTTTCAAAAAAGACGGCCAATTCGGTGGAGTGGGCTCCTATATCCAGCAGGCAGACGCCAAGTTCACGCTCATCGGCGGTGAGTGTGGCTTCAGCGGCCGCAATGGACTCCAACACCGTCTCACTCACCTCAATGCCCGCCTTGTTTGCGCAGGTGATGGCGCTTTGCCGTGCGCTGCCCGAGCAGGTGGCGATGTGCATGTCCACTTCCAGCCGTACGCCAATCATGCCCACGGCGTCGCAGATGCCGGGTTGGTCGTCGAGGATGTACTCACGTGGCAGCAAATGAAGAAATTCCCGGTCCGGAGGGCGCTCAATTGACTTGGCGCGGTCCTGCACCGCCGCCACATCGTTTGGCGTAATATCTCGCGGGCGGCTGCCAAGTTCAATTGCCCCGCTGACATTCAAGCCGCGGATATGTGGCCCGCCGATGCCCACTATGCACTCATCAATATTCAACCGGCTGACTCGCTCCGCCAGCTCGCAGGCAGCCTTCACCACCTTCGCTGCGGGCGCAAGCTCGGCAATCAGCCCCTTGCGCATCCCCGCCGAGGCAACAATCCCGTGGCCGCGGTAGCGCAATGCGCCCTCCTGGACTTCAGCCACCAGCATGCGCGTCCAAGCGCTGCCGATGTCGAGTACCGCGATCATGTTCTCCTGCCGTTGCGCCATTTTCCTACTCGCCTGTGGAACTCTGTGTGTGGGTTGAAGGTTTGCCGACAGTGCGCTTCACCGCCGGTTTCTTTTTCGCGGCCGGCTTTTTGACTTTCCCTTTCGCCGCTGCGTTCCTCTTTTGCGCCTTCACGGCCCGGTCGCGCGGCTTTTCAACCGCAACATTTTTCTTCACGGTTTCAGGCGGTTCTGCGGCCTGTGACACAGGCTTTTGCGCGGTTGCCGTTGACACCGGGCTTGCCGCTTGCCCAGCGCCCTTTAAAGCCTCACTGCCGCCTTGAGGCTGGGATGCGCCCGTTTGCTGGTCGCCCTGGCGCAATATCACCTGCTGGTCGTAGCGCAGGTCCACTGTCGCCAGCCGTGGATATTGCTGCCGCCACTCGCCGATGTGCTGCTCGTAGGTTTGGAAGCGCTCAAGAAAATGGTCTGCGCCAAAGTGGGCTAAAATGTCGCCACCGGGCTCGGGCATCAACACGCGGGCATCGGAGGCGTCGCGCAGGTCAATCTCCGAGATTTGCGCCGAAAGCCGTGTCGGCCCCGAGTCCAACTCGCGAACCAGCCGTTGATAAACAGCCATGCGCTTCTGGCGCTCCGCGAGTGGATCGCGGGCATCAATGCCTGTGACCACCGGAAAGCTGTAGTGGTGCTGCGCCATCAGCTCCGCGGGCATGGTCAAAAGCACGCCGCCGGCATCCACAAGGCCCACGCGCGGGTCGTCGGGGGTCTGGCGCACAAAGGCAATCGGGGTACGCTCCACTACGTTGACGCGAATCTGGTTGGGCAAAACCCGCATCACCGTCGCTCGCTCAACCCAGGGGACCTGCTCCAGTTGCCGACGCCGCTCGCCGATGGGAACAGTCAGGAGATTTTTGCCGATGTCCTGTGAGAAGACCGGTAGAAGCTGATTGCGGCTCAGGTCGCTTGCGCCTGTCACCTGCACATCGGAGGAGGCGGCAAGCACAAAGTCGGGGTCGGCCAGAATGTGCCGCCGCAGCAAATAACCGGCCACCGTGAGTGCGACCAGAGAGAGTGTTGCCGCCGAAAGCATGAGGATGCGGCCCTCCTTGGTGCGCGGGCGCCACCACGGCCGATGTGGGCGAAAATCATCGGCATCGTCAGCACTTTCTTCCAGGTCGATTGGCTCGGGGGCATTGGCCGGCTCCAGGTTTTCTGATGCGCGGCGGGCAAATCCAAGACGTGGGCGCGGTGCGGGCGCAAAACCGCCGCCGGGTTGCGCGGAGTATTCGCGCTGACTCGTGCGCTGGTCTTCCGTGGGAGCAAGTTCTTCCCACAGCAGGGTGCGATTTTTCGAACTGCCTGTCTGATTCACGCCTGAGCAAGGTCGTGAGATTCGCCAGACTTAACTATAGCGGCGCAATAAGTGGTTGGTCTTGTGGGAATTGCACAGGGAACCTATTGGGTAAATGGGTGCGAAATCACCACAATCGTTCGGCGCCCAATCAGCACCCGGCTCCACTCCCGCTGCCCTGCCGCTGGGCTTGAACGTCAATGTCTATGCACTTTTTCCATTTGATGGCAAGCGGCATGAAACGGTGTGGCTACAAACATCAGTCGGCATAGGCAATTAAAGTGCCTATGGTCGGCGGCGGTACTATTTTGGGCAACTCGGCGTGAATCTGCTTTCCCTTGGCCACTTCCATGAACACCATGTTCACGGTGTCTTCCGTGCGGGTCTGCGCTATGTGCAGTTTCTTTGTGGCACGCATCACGGTAGACGCCAGTAAAAAACGGTTCTTTACCTTGATCCCGGCTTCAAACACAAGTCCCGATCGCATATTTATCCTCAATTTCTGATTGTGGGCCTTTAGACAAGAGGCCGAGACGCATCCGCATCGAATCGGCATGTACGGGGCAAGTTAGCGCTTTCCATCAACGAGTGGGGCGGATTGTGGGAGGAATTCCCGGTGCGGCAAAAAAGGAGTTAACTTAAACATCTATGACCAGCATACGCGCATTGTGGCAATACTCCTAATGAAGCGGGCAACATGCAGTGTGCCACACGCCGGAAATGATGCTATAATAATCTAGGTCGTTGAATCTGACTTGGTTTTTGTTGCCTTTTCTGCTCTACCGCTTGACTCGCAATCAATACCACATTTTAGATCTGCGATACATCAAGCAACACAAGGAAAACAGTCATGGAACAGGGAACAGTGAAATGGTTTAACGATGCCAAGGGTTTTGGATTTATCAGCCGCGCCAATGGCGAGGATGTGTTTGTCCACTTCTCCGCAATCCAGTCGGGCGGCTTCCGCTCACTTCAGGAAGGCCAGGCCGTTCAGTTTAACGTGGTCAAGGGCCCCAAAGGCTGGCAGGCAGAGAACGTGCAGTCTGCATAAGACGCGCAGTTGAATCGCTCGATCAAGACAAGAGGCCTGCTTCGGCAGGCCTCTTTGCTTTTCGACAAGTTCCCTCCCCGCGCAGCCATGGCTTGAAGCTCCTCATCCAATGCATCCAGGGGCTAATGGGTCAGTTGAAACAGAGGCGGGCGAAGAAACCCGGGCACACGAAAAAC
>JAJXXN010000074.1 GCA_021781075.1 Acidobacteriota bacterium
CCAGTTTGATTGTGCCCAGGCTCTCCTGTTCCGCCGGTGCCGCAGCTGGTGCCAGATCATTGGGGTCCAGCGTGACCTTGGCGTCATCGGCAATCACCGTGGCGACGCCTGAAACACCTTTGAGCACCGCGCCGTCATAATCGCCAGAGCGCAAATACTGCACCATCGAGCGGCCAATGTCGCCGGTCTTGCCGTCGGGCAATATGCCCTCAACGCCGTAGCCGGTGTTGATGAACCACTTGTGGTCGTCAATGGCCAACAGGATGAGGACGCCGCGGTCGGTTCCCTTGGCGCCGATCTTGTACCTTTCAAAAAGCCGTGTGGCAAAATCAGCCGCGTCGTCGCCGTCCAAGTTGCGCACCGTGACCACGGCAATCTGCGCGTGTGCCTCATCGTCAAGTTGCTTGCAGAGCGCATCAACGCGAAGGATTGTCGCGGGAGTCAGCACATGGGCAAAATCGCTGACGTAGCCGGTCGGTTGGGGCAGGTCCTCAACCTTTTCGGCAAAAGAAGCGGCTGCCAGCGTCCCGAGAAGCAGAACTGTCAGCAGCCGTAAGCTCGCTTGCAACTGTATGCGAATCTCTTTCATCGCAATCTATTCTACGCGAGGCGGCGCGGAAAAGTTCCGCGGCAGGCCGGGTTCAACAGCGCCACGCATCAAACGCCCCGCGGCGAATGGCAGCGCTCATGGCTTCAACGTCCTTGCCTATTTCGCGGTCCGCATCCAGCGCCGGAACCACCTTTCGCACCGCATCGAGAGCGCCGATCAGCCGTTTGCCTGGCTGGAGGGGATGGCGGAACTCGATGCCCTGCGTCGCGCACATCAATTCGATCCCCAGCACAAGTTCGGCGTTTTGCACAATCTGCCGGAACTTGAGCGCGCCGGTCATGCCCATCGAAACGTGATCCTCCTTGCCGCCGCTGGTGGGAATGCTGCCCGTACTTGATGGATGCGAGAGGACCTGGCACTCATTGATGAGGGCCGCCGCGGCGATTTGCGCAATCATGAAACCGGAGGAGAGGCCGGGCTCCTTGGTGAGGAAGCCGGGCAGGCCTTCATTGATGTCGGGATTCAGCAGGCGGTCAACGCGCCGCTCGGTGATGCCGGCGAGGTCCGTGATGACGATGGAGGCGTAATCAAAAATATAGGAGAGCGGCGCGCCGTGGAAGTTGCCGCCGGAGATGACATCACCGCCGCCCGGCTCGGGGAAGATCAACGGGTTGTCGGTTGCGGAGCCGGTTTCAATGTTGAGCACTTCAGCCACATGCGCGAGCGCGCCGCGGACTGCGCCATGGACCTGCGGCATGCAGCGCAGGCAGTAGGCGTCCTGCACCCGCGTGTCGTGCTCACGGTGCGACTCGCGGATCTCTGACTCTGCCAGCAACGAGCGCAAGTGCGCGGCGGCGGCAATTTGGCCGGGATGGGGGCGGGCCGAGTGAATGCGCTCGTCAAAGGCAGCGGGGGTTCCGCGCAACGCTTCCAGGCTCATGGCGCCGGCAAGGTCCGCAAGTTCCGCGATGCGGAATGCGCGCGCGAGGGCAAGTCCGCCCACTGCGGTCATGGCCTGTGTTCCATTCAGGAGGGCTAGGCCCTCCTTGGCGGCGAGTTGAATGGGCTTGAGTCCGGCGCGCCGCAATCCCTCGGCTGAGGCAAGCCGCTCGCCATTCAAAAAAACCTCACCCTCACCCATCACAACCAGCGCGAGATGGGCGAGAGGCGCGAGGTCGCCACTGGCGCCAACCGAGCCTTTCTCTGGGATCACCGGTGTAACGCCGCAGTTGAGCAGCGAAACGAGCAGTTCGAGCACCTCCGCCCGCACGCCGCTGAAGCCCTTGGCAAGCACATTGGCGCGGAGCAGCGCCATCACACGCGCTTCTGCAATCGACAGCGGATTGCCCAGCCCGCCGGCATGGCTGCGCACAAGATTCGCCTGTAACTGGGCAAGTTTTTCATTCGGAACCGTGACATCGGCCAACCGCCCAAAGCCGGTGTTCACGCCATAGACCGTCGCCCCGCCGGCAACAATTTTTTCAATCACCGCGCGGCTTTCTTCTACTCGGTTTTGCGCAGCGCCGGCTATTTGAACCTGTGCTTGGGAATTTGCAACCATCTCCAACTCGGCGAGTGTGAGGGGTTGGCCATTCAATTTGAGTGTTTGCACTTGGAACTCCATGGAGGCCATGAGGGCCAATCCATCTTAAATTGTCAGGGCCAATTCTTGTGTGAGGATGTGAAGAGAGATAACGCAATCAACTTGAGTTAAAGCCAATACTCCATTCTGTTTAAACGTGCTCTGGGAATCTGCCAGAAACGCCCCTTTACTATCACCTTAAATATATGATTGCATGTGACTTATATTACATTCCCACAGTCTGAAAAATTATTGAAATTATTGGTTGCATTACCAAAGATTCAAGACTATAGTTTTCGCCATCGACAACAACCCGGAGGATACAATGCGTCTGTTCAAGAATTTCTCTTTGCTCACCGTCGCTGTTTTACTCTCAACCACTGCGGTTGTGTACGCGCAAAAGCCGTCACCAACTGCCAATCCTCAAGAACCCATCCGCGTTCACACAGAGTCACCACTTGGTTGCGCAACCAATTGCCTCTGGTATTCGGGTGACACTGATTTTTCAAATACAAATTGGAGTGGACTGTATAACGGCAATACCCCGAATTACGGCGGACTTTACGGACAAGTCTGGACTCCATTTTTCCCTGCTTACAACAGCAACCCCTGGTATAACAGTGTGCAAATCACATCAATCACCGCCAACGAAGTTACTCTCGGGGCTCCCACTGTTACCAACATGACTTATGCCATTAATGTCAGCACAGCACCGGGCTTCGTGGGGCATCCCCTATACAGCGGAACGTGCAATTTCTCGCAGCCACAGGCGACTGGTCGGAGCGGTTACGGCTACTACGAGTATGCAATCACCTGCAATCTACCGACCCCTGTGACACTGCCCACTGGATCTGTATATATGGTCAATGTCTATCCAACAATTTCTGATAGCATGCCCATCTATTGGTCCAATGCAACAGACCTGCCCGAAATCAACCACATTGGCTGGAGCGACATACTGGACGGATCGTATTTTACGAGTGGGTTCTTTGGCTTTTATTTTGTCAATGCCAATACTCAGGGATACTTCTCAGAGTTTTCCGTTGGCATGACGGGAAGCTACGTCCACGCATACCCGGTGCACTGATACCGGCAACGGCAATCAGAGAAAGCCCCGCAGTTGAGAGCTGTGGGGCTTTCTCTATCGGCAAAACAGTGCCGGGCGCCGAGGTTGCCGTCAGTGACTCCCTCTCTTGCTTGTCAAGGCTCAACCTCCTGGGGTCTTTGGCTTGGTGGTGTCTCCCGCTGCCTGCGCGAAGTAGGTCTTGCCAAAGCGCAGGAGGCCGGATAACGGCCTTACAAATTAACTCACATTTATCAATTACTTAGCCTTATTCATAGGCGACATTTTTGAAGAAAGTATTTTGTTTACATTACCAAAGCTTTAAGACTATAGTTCAAGACATTGACAAATCCCCGGAGGATACCATGCGTCTGTTCAAGAATTTCCCTTTGCTCACCGTCGCTGTTTTACTCTCAACCACTGCGGTTGTGTACGCGCAAAAGCCGTCACCAACTGCCAATCCTCAAGAACCCATCCGCGTTCACACAGAGTCACCACTCGGTTGCGCAACCAATTGCCTTTGGTATTCGGGTGACTATGATTCCGGGAATATGAATCAAAATGCGCTCTACAACGGAGACACACCGAACTATGGCGGGCTCAATTCTCAAGTATGGGTCCCATTCATTCCTTCGTTCAGCAGCAACCCTTATTTCAACTCTGTTCAGATCACATCCATCACATTTAACGAACAGACATATTCATCCCCGAATGTGACCAGCATGACCTACACCATCAATGTTGGTGTGGCGCCTGGGTTCGCCGGCCACACACTTTACAGCGGCAATTGCAATTTCTCGACGCCGCAGCAGACTGGTCGTGGTGGTTTCGGCTTAACCGAATCCGCATTCATTTGCAATTTGCCCAATCCGGTCACCTTGCCTGCAGGGTCTGTCTATTGGGTCAATGTCTATCCCACAATATCCGATTCCTCGCCAATCTATTTGTCCAACGCAATAGATATACCCGAAATCAACCAACAGGGCTGGAGCGATGTATTGGATGGTTCGTATTTCAACAGCGGATTTTTTGGCTACAATTTTGCCAATGCGGATGCTATAGGTGTGTTTTCTGAGTTTTCCGTTGGCATGACGGGAAGCTACGTTCACGCCTACCCGGTGCACTGAGGCTGGCGGCGTCAACCGACAGAAAAGCCCGGCAGAGTCACTCTGACGGGCTTTTTCTTTTCACTCCCACTCAATGGTCCCCGGCGGCTTCGACGTAATGTCATAGACGACGCGGTTGATGCCGCGAACCTCGTTGACAATGCGGTTGGAGATGCGCTTCAAAACATCGTACGGCAACGGTGTCCAGTCGGCGGTCATGCCATCCTCCGAGTGCACGGCGCGGATGGCCGCGGTGTAGGCGTAGGTGCGCTGGTCGCCCATGACGCCGACGCTTTTGACCGGGAGCAGCACGGCAAAGCTTTGCCAGATTTGCGAGTAGAGCCCGGCGGCTTTGATTTCACCAACGACGATTTCGTCCGCCTCCTGAAGCAGCGCAACCCGCTCCGGCGTGACCTCGCCGACAATGCGGACGGCAAGGCCTGGGCCGGGGAATGGCTGGCGGCCGAGTACATCCTCCGCCATGCCCATCTCGCGCCCAATGCGGCGGACCTCATCTTTGAATAGGTCGCGCAGCGGCTCAATGAGCTTGAGCTTCATCTTCTCGGGCAACCCGCCGACGTTGTGGTGGCTCTTGATGGTCTGGCTCGGGCCTTTGACGCTGGAGGACTCAATCACGTCGGGGTAGAGTGTTCCCTGCACCAGCCAGTCCACGCCGCCAACCTCTTTGGCGATTCGATTGGCCTCTTCATCAAACACGGCAATGAACTCGGCGCCGATGCGTTTGCGTTTGGTCTCAGGGTCTGTGACGCCGGCAAGTTGGTGGAGGAAGCGCGCGCTGGCGTCGACCCCGATAATTTTGAGGCCGAGTTTGTCACGCAGGTTGCGCTGCACGCTTTCAAACTCGTTTTTGCGCAGGACACCGTTGTTGACAAA
>JAJXXN010000130.1 GCA_021781075.1 Acidobacteriota bacterium
GAGGGTGACGGAATCGTTCTCTGGCGAGATGACGGTGACCTTGTCGGAGTTGTGTCTTGCGGCCAGGTGCTGCCCCTCGTAGATGAGGATGGTGCGCGGGTCCTTGAGCCAGAGCTTGACCACCGTCTCGATGGAGTGCTGTTTGCGGCGGAGGTACTCATCGAGCTGGTCCTTGGGCAGGGGCTTGAGGCCGCGGTAGGTAATCTCCCACGCCTGCCCGCCTTTGTAGATTTGGACGACATCGTGGTGCTTGGTGAACTCGATGCGGTCGCCGGTTGGCCAGGAGTGGTACTCATAATATTCGACGGTGGCGCCGGTGGGTTTTCCCTGGTAGAAGGATGCGGAGCGGCCCTCGCGATACTCATTTTTGAGGTTCAACCAGGCGTCGCCGCCGAGTGCCTTGATCATCTGTCCGAGGATGGCCTGGGCCTGGGCGGCGTTTTGGTCGGCGTCGGTGGCGGGTTTTTGCGCATGTAGCACGGGCGCAGAGAGCAGGCCAAGGGCAAGCAGCGGTAAGTGAAGCAGTGCTTTGAGCTTTGCCACGGGCGGGACCTCCGGGTACACCAACAGGATAGACGTTCCCGGCGCGGTGATAGGCGCGTTTGCCAAGCCTTGCCACTTTATACTGGGTGAGTCATGCAAAATTTCCCACCTGTTGAAGAACAGCTCGACCTTCTGCAAAAAGGCGCGGCCGAGATCATACGCGTCAGTGATTTGCGCGAGCGGCTGGAAGAGGGCCGGAAGACCGGCCGTCCGCTGCGCATCAAGGCTGGTTTTGACCCGACCTCACCGGACCTTCACCTTGGCCACACGGTGCTGATGCGCAAGCTGCGGCACTTTCAGCAGCTTGGGCACCAGGTGATTTTTTTGATCGGTGATTTCACGTCCCTGATTGGCGACCCGACGGGGCGCAACGTGACGCGCAAGGCGCTGACGCGTGAGCAGATTGACAAGAACGCGGAGACGTACAAGGAGCAGGTCTTCAAGATTCTCGACAAGGCGAAAACAGAGGTGCGCTTCAACTCCGAGTGGTTGGACAAGCTTGGCTATGAGCAGACAATCCGGCTGACGGCGCATTTCACGGTTTCGCAGATGCTGGAGCGGGATGATTTTCACAAGCGCTACCAGGGGGAGCAGCCGATCAGCCTGCACGAGTTTTTGTACCCGGTGATGCAGGGGTATGATTCGGTGGCGCTGGAGTCGGATGTGGAGCTGGGCGGCACGGACCAGAAGTTCAATTTGCTTTGCGGGCGGGAGTTGCAGCGGCAGTATGGGCAGAAGCCGCAGATTGTGCTGATGACGCCGATCCTCGAGGGGCTGGACGGCGTGCAGAAGATGAGCAAGTCGCTGGGCAATGCGATTGGCATCAACGAGGCGCCGGAAGAGATGTATGGGAAGCTGATGAGCATCAATGACGAGTTGATGTGGAAGTACTGGGTGTTTTTGACGGACCTGCGGCAATCGGAGGTTGACGCGTTGCGGACCGAAGTGGAGGCCGGGCGGGCGCACCCGATGGAAGTGAAGAAGCGGCTGGCGCGGACGATCACGGCGGGGTTCCACGGTGAGGCGGCGGCGCAGTCGGCGGATGAGAACTGGGCGCGGATGTTCCAGCAGAAGGGCTTCAGCGAGAACGTGGAAGAGGTGCGGCTGAAGCGGGGGGATTATTTGTCGCAGGGCGAGGGCGTGCCGGGCCTGAAGCTGGCGGCGGTGTTGACCGCGTGCGGGTTGACAGCGTCGAATGCCGAGGCGCAACGCAAGATCAAGGAGGGTGCGGTGAAGGTGAACGATGCGGTGGTGACGAAGCCGGCGCTGGAAATGGCCGCGGGTGAAGTGAAGCTGCAAATCCGGCTGGGGAAAAAGGCCAAACTGGTGGTGCTGGAATAGCGTCAACTGCAAACCGAAACAGCAAAGGGAGAACGAGTCGGCTCGTTCTCCCTTTGGTTTTTCTGAGTCCTGATTTCTGGTCCCTGATTTTAGGGTTGCAGGTCGCCTTGAATCTGGCCGTAGATGTCGTCGGAGGCATTTTTGACCTGGTCGATGATGCGTTTGAGGAAGATGCCATCGGCGAGGCGGAGGCTGCCGTCAATGCGGACAGAGAGGTCGTCATCACCGTCGAAGCCGACCTTGACCTGGTCGAGCGAGTGGTTGAACTTGAGGAGCTTGTACCGGAAATCCACATTCACGGGCATTTGCCGTTTTTCTGCGACGGTGACAAAGACGATGAGGTCGCTGTCCACATCGCCGCCGATGGCCATGACGACCTTGATGTCCTTGAGGTGGGTCCCGGTGAAGTGCATGACCCAGACGGTGGGCGACTTGGTGGTTATATAGGGGTAGCCGGTGGAGTTGAGCAGGCCGACAGCCTTGTTGATATCGGCTTGTGAAACCTGTTCATCGGCGCGTGCCATACGCGTTAAGGGCAAGCAAAAGAGTGAGAGCAAAAGAAGCAGGCAAACCCGCCGTGCTGATTGGAATTTCATGGTGCAGCCTCCCGGTCACAGTTGATGGAACCTTAAATGCTGGGCGTGGAAGTTGCAAGCAGTAAATGGGAACGGGGTGAAGAAAACGGCCGCCCCCGGGGGGAGCGGCCGCGTGCGATTTTGAGGGCAGGGGTTGCTCAGGGCAGGAGGTCGCCCTCGATTTGGCCGTAGATGTCGTCCGAGGCGCGCTTGACCTGGTCGACGAGGTTTCTGAGGTAGGTGGTGTCGGCGACGCGAAGGCTGGCATCGGTGCGGACGCTGAGGTCGTCATCATGGTCGAGGCCGACGCGGACGAGGTCGTACTCGTGGTTCATCTTGAGCAGCTTGTAACGGAATTCGGTGGTGGTGGGCATGCGTCGTTTTTCGGCGACGGTGACGAAGATGATGATCTCGCTGTCGGGGTCGGGGTCGAGGGCAAGGATGACCTTGATGTCCTTGAGGTGTGCGCCGTTGAAGTGGACGACCCAGACGGTGGGCGAGTTGGTGGTGCGGTAGGGGAACCCGGTGGCCTGGAGGAGGTTTGTCATCTTGTCGATGCTTGCCTGCGGGATGCCCATGGTATTTTTGGCGGCCGGGGATTGAGCCGGGGATTGAGCCGGGGATTGAGCCGGGGCGTGGAGTGCGAAAAAGCAGGAAATGAGAATGAATGCGGGTGCAATTTTACGCAGGAGACGCGAGTTCATGGGAAACCTCCCCGGGCGAGTATAGGTCTCAGGCAGTATACGATGCGGCCATGCGGCGGACAAAGAATATTTACCCAACATGCAGGGGCGCGGCGAACTGCGGGCAGACGTGGCGGCCAGTAACGGAGTAGAGTATTTTTTTATGAGTGGAAATCGACGGATGGTGTTTTTGGCGGTGGTGGTATTGAGTTTGTCTTGCGCCGGTGTTGTGGCGGCGCAGACGGCAAAGGCCGCGCCGCCGTTGGCAGGCGGAAAGCAGCTTGTTTTTCTTGATACCGATATTGGCGACGACATTGACGACGCGTTTGCGCTGGGTTTGATATTGAAAAGCCCGGAGTTGAAAGTGCTGGGCGTGACCACCGCGTACGGGAAGACCGAGGAGCGGGCGCGGCTGGTGGAGCGTTTTCTGGCCTCGACGGGGCACAAGGAGATACCCGCATATCCCGGCATTGTGACCAAGGCCAAGAACCCGATGACGCAGGAAGCCTATGCGTTGCGCGAGCCGAAGCGGCGTTACGGGGACGGGATTGACTTCATGCTGCGGCAGATCCGGCTGCATCCGGGGAAGGTGACGCTGATTGCCATTGGCCCGCTCTTCAATGTGGAGGCGGCGCTTGCGGTGGACCCGGCGACGTTCAAGAAGCTGAAGAGGATTGTCCTGATGGGCGGGAGCATCGAGCGCGGCTATGACGGGCCGAATGGGGAAGTCCACCCGGCGGATGCGGAGTGGAACATCAGCCGCTATCCCAAGGGGCTGCGGCGGATCCTGGCCTCGGGCGTGCCGGTTACGATGCTGCCGCTCGATTCCACGCAGGTCCACCTGGGGCTAAAGGAGCGCGAGTCGATCTTTGCCAATGACAACCCGGTGAGCGACCAGGTCACACTGCTGTACCACCAGTGGGTGGAGGGCAACGAGGGCCATCAGGAGACACCGACGCTCTATGACCCTGTGGCGGTGAGCTATGTGTTGGCGCCCGAACTTTGCCCCGCGGTCCCCATGCACATTGAAGTGGACGCGAAGGGCTTCACACGGAAGAGCGATGGGGAGGCGAATGCGATGGTGTGCATGAAATTGGATGAAAAGGGTTTTGTGCAGCTGTTGCTGGACCGACTGGTGGAGAAACCGGCGGCGCCGGATGAGCCGGAGGAGCCGACGGAGCCCGAGCAACTGGATTTGATGAAGGGCAATTAAAAAGAATCGACCATGGGCCGAAAACGGGGGTACAATGCGAGCGAAAGAAATTGCGTGGTTTGGCCTTGTGATTTGTGCGCGTTGTCACTGAGTTGATTCATCATTTTGGGGCATTGTTGCTGCGTGAAGTTCAGAGGCCGGACAAAAGGCATTTGGAGGAAACAAGCATGATGGCACGGAGGATTCACTTGGCGGTTTTACTTGCCGGAATGGCGGCGGTAATTGCCCTGACGGGTTGCAGCAAGCCTGAATTGACCAATGAACAGGCATTGGCGCTGATCCAGGCTCACTATGACCAGGCACAGCCTGTGGTTTTGACGTTCAAGATCGACCAGAGGGCGCTGGCCGATGGGAACAAGGCGAAGTACTGGGGGGTGAGCAAACATTATCCCAACAATCTTTGGGCTGACTTCACACTGACCGAGGAAGGCAAGAAGCTGGTGAGACTGCCGAACGGCAAGGACGTGTTTGAATGGCGCCAGGACTCGACGGGCAAGTTCCAGTATGCGATGACGACCGCAGCCCCACTGAAGTTGAAGGCGCGCGATGTGAGCGAGATTCGCAAGGAGATCGTACCAGGGGTAAAGGGGCAGGGACGCGTCGTGGTATTCAAGCAGGCCTACGATATCTCTTCGTTGCCGAGTGAATTGCAGAATGTGATTTTGGATAACACGTCAAACCAACTGTCAATCAAGCGGCTGGCGGACATGGCATTTGAGAACGGCGCATGGGTGTTTCACGATCTGGAACAATAAAGGCGTGGTGGCATTTTGGAAACAGCGGTTGGCCGGATGTTTTGCACACTAAATTGTGCAATAAACATC
>JAJXXN010000058.1 GCA_021781075.1 Acidobacteriota bacterium
GAAGTCTGTGAGGTCCTTGGCGAGGGGGTTGAGCAGATTCTCCAGGCTCATTTTGTTCTGCTCCGTGAAGGACTGGGAGTTTTCGCGCAGGATTTCCGCGGCCAGAACCTTGAATTGGTTGGTGAGTTTTTCCGCGTTGCCGCGCTCGTTGGCGAGCTCGGTTTGGAGTCGGCTTATTTCGGCGGCGGAGATATTGTCGGCGTTGGCGCGTGCGGCGAGGTCTGAGCGGAGCGTATCGCGTTCGGCGGCAAGCTCGGCGGCGCGGCGGTCGAGGAGCGATTTTTCAATGTGTGCGGAGTTGGAGCGGAGCCAGAATCCGACAAGGATGCCTAGGATTGCGGCAAGGAGGACGAAGAGGGTGGTGAACATGGGCGGCTCCTGAGGCTACTTTACTCCGGCGCGGGCTGTGCAAAATGGCGGTTGCGAGGGGGATGGTGAGGCGGGTGGTTGAGAGTGAGGCGGTAAATGCCGCACCAGAGGCGGCTAAAATCGCTTTCCACAGACAAATCCCTGTGTTTACTGGGTTGATGCCGGGAATTTACAGAAATACAAGATGTTGTGGTTAGTGCTTGACATCCACAAGCAGCGGGGTTAATTTTGCATCTGCGGCTGTACAGAGGTTTTCATCGGCTTTCATCTCTCTTTCACCGCTTTTGAAACTCGTATTCATAATGGAACGATTTCAAAGCGAGGGACGCGGATGAAAGATGAGAATCTAAGTCATTCAAAATTTGAGAATTAGCGGTTTTTGCAAACGCAAGGGGAATTTGGACCGGAATTTTCCACCAACCGTGCCACTCTTCCCACCAAGACAAGATTCAGCTTTCAGGATAGTCTGGACTTCCCCCCGGCTTTTCTGAGTTTCTTCCAAGTGGTTTTCATACCGGCGCTAGCCGGTTCTGTACTTTTTCATTCCCGGGTTGATGTCGTTTTCAGGCATTCAGGCGCCAGATTTTTAAATGGCGCACAGGGCAGAGCATTCCCCATTTTGCAGTTGAATGGGCAACGGTCAGTGATGGAAACGCGTCCAGTGGTTGACGCAACAAGAGGGCAAGGAGAGAGAGTTATGCAGGAGCATCGTTTAGGGACACAGACGACGACAGGGCAGGCGGGCCAGGGCGCGGAAGCGCGCAAGGGTGGATTGGCGTTCAGCCGCTGGTTTTCAACCGAAGGGATAAGCCCTTATACGCAGGTGCAGTGGGAGAAGCGGACGGCGCTGATCACGGATGCGGGCGGCAAGGCGATCTTTGAGCAGAAGGACGTGGAGGTCCCGGTTGACTGGTCGATGACGGCGACGAACATTGTTGCGTCGAAGTACCTGCATGGCCAGCTGGGCACGCCGGAGCGTGAGAGTGGCGTGCGGCAACTGGTGAGCCGGGTTGCGGAAACGGTGCGCGACTGGGGGATTGCCGGCGGTTATTTTGCGACGGCGCAGGATGCGGAGATATTCCACGACGAACTGGCGCACATGCTGCTGACGCAGAAGGTGGCGTTCAATTCGCCGGTGTGGTTCAACGTGGGCTGCGACCGGATGGAGCCGAACTCGGATGCGCAGAACTGGCACTGGGACCCGCACACGTGCGCGGTGCGATTTTCAACGACGGGCTACCGGAACCCGCAATGCTCGGCATGTTTCATCAACGCGGTGGATGACTCGCTGGACTCGATTCTTACCCTGGCCAAGACCGAAGGCATGCTCTTCAAGTGGGGATCGGGTACGGGGACGAACCTTTCGTCGATCCGCGGGTCGATGGAGACGCTCTCGGGCGGCGGGACGGCTTCGGGACCGCTGAGCTTCATGCGCGGGTTTGATGCTTTTGCGGGCGTGATCAAGTCGGGCGGCAAGACTCGTCGCGCGGCGAAGATGGTGATCCTGAACGTGGAGCACCCGGACATCCTGGACTTCATCGAGTGCAAGGCGAAGGAAGAGAAGAAGGCGTTTGAGTTGATCAAGGCTGGTTATGACGGGTCGGGGCCGGACTCGGAGGCGTACTCGTCGATCTTCTTCCAGAACGCGAACAACTCTGTGCGTGTGAGCGACGAGTTCATGCGTGCCTGTGAGCGGGATGGCGAGTTCACGACGCGCACGGTGAAAGGCCAGCAGCCGGTGCAGACCTACCGCGCCCGCGACATCCTCAACAAGATTGCCGAGGCGACATGGCTTTGCGGCGACCCGGGGATGCAGTACGACACGACGATCAACAAGTGGCACACGAGCAAGAACACGGGGCGGATCAACGCGTCGAACCCTTGCTCGGAGTACATGTTCCTGGACAACTCGGCGTGCAACCTTGCGAGCTTCAACCTGATGAAGTTTGTCACCCCCTCGGGCGGGTTTGACATTCCCGCCTATCGCCATGCGATTTCGGTCATCATCACGGCGATGGAAATATTGGTGGACAACTCCGGTTACCCGACGGAATCCATCGCGAAGAACTCACATGATTACCGGCCGCTTGGGCTGGGCTATGCCAACCTCGGCGCCATGCTGATGGCCCTCGGCCTGCCCTATGATTCCGATGCCGGTCGCGACCTGGCGGCATGCCTGACGGCGATACTTTGCGGGCAGGCATATCTGCAATCGGCGATGATGGCGGCGCACTGCCCGACCATCCCATCGGCCACGCCGCTCACCGCGACCGTGGAGCGTAATGGCGGCGCCTGCCCCGGCTTCTATGTCAACCGCGAGCCGTTCCTCGATGTGATCCGTATGCACCGGGCCGAGGTGAACAAGATCGGGAAGTCGAAGGCCTCGCATGAGCCGTTTGAGTTGGCGCAGCTTGACGACCTGATCGCGGCGAGCCGGGAGTGCTGGGACCAGGCGCTGACGCAGGGCGAGCGGTACGGCTACCGCAACTCGCAGACGACGGTACTGGCGCCGACGGGGACGATCGGCTTCATGATGGATTGCGACACCACGGGGATCGAGCCCGACCTTGCCCTCGTCAAGTACAAAAAGCTTGTCGGCGGCGGCATGATCAAGATTGTGAACAACACGGTTCCTGAGGCGCTTTTCAAGCTTGGCTACACGAACGACCAGGTGAACGCGATTGTGAGCTACATTGACGCGACGGGGACGATAGAAGGCGCGCCGGGGATCAAGCCGGAGCACCTGGCAGTGTTTGACTGCAGCTTCCGCCCTGCCAAGGGGACGCGGTCGATCCATTACATGGGCCACATCCGGATGATGAGCGCGACGCAGCCGTTCTTGTCGGGCGCGATTTCAAAGACGGTGAACCTGCCGAACGAGGCGGGAGTGGAGGAGATCGCCGAGGCGTACCTGGAGAGCTGGCGGCAGGGGCTGAAGGCTGTGGCGATTTATCGCGATGGCTCGAAGGGCACGCAGCCGCTGAACACAAGCATGGACGCAAAGGCTGGCAAGCATGAAGCCACCGCCCAGGATGCGGCAGCCGAGCGCGTGCTGGAGGCGTTGGCCACGGGCAAGTCGCCGGTTGAAAGCGACCTGCGCGCAGTTGAAGCCGGATCGGGTGAACGCGTGGAGGTGGCCGCGAAATCCGTTGCCTCCGTCGCCAGGGCTTATGAGCAGGCTCTGTCAGAAATAGCCAAAGCCGCTGCCATTCCCACACTCGCCCGCAACTTTGACGAGGTCAAGGCGATTGCCGCCGAGAGCCAGGACCTGAACGCGCCTCCGCCGGCGGTGCGCCACCGCCTGCCGGAAGAGCGGGCTTCCGTAACGCACAAATTTGCCATCAGCGGGCACGAGGGCTACATCACGGTGGGCCTCTATCCGACGGGGCAACCGGGTGAGATATTCATCCGCATGGCGAAGGAAGGCTCAACGGTAAGCGGTTTGATGGATGCCTTTGCCACGGCGGTTTCGCTGGCCTTGCAGCACGGCGTGCCGTTGAAGATATTGTGCGAGAAGTTTGCGCACACGCGCTTTGAGCCCTCGGGCTGGACTGGGAACGACCAGATCGGCTACGCGAAGAGCCTGATGGATTACATCTTCCGCTGGCTGCAACTGCGCTTTCTTTCGGGCACCCAACTGACACTCTTCGCGGGGTTGGCGCCGTCCGCACCGCAGTTGTCGTCCGCACCGCCCAGCCTCAGCGAACCGGAGATGGACACCACGGAGAAAACCCACCTTGCAAAGCTCGCCGAGGAGGTGGCAAAGCGGCTTAGCCAGGTCAACGCCTTCAGCGAAGTGGAGAGCACGAGCCATGAGCTGAGCGACGTGAAGGCCGTTGCGGAGGGCGCGACCCCGGCGCTGCAGGACCGGGGTGTGTACCACGCTGCCGATGCGATGCGCGAGATGTATGTGATGGGCGATGCGCCAAGCTGCCAGACCTGCGGCGCCATCATGGTCAGAAACGGGAGTTGCTACCGCTGCATGAGCTGCGGTTCGACGAGCGGGTGCAGTTAAACGGGGATCGACAAAAACAACGTTACGCTTCAGAACAGCGAAGCGCCCAAGGAGCGGCAAAGAGCAATCTTTGCCGCATTTTTTTCTTTGGCCGCAGTTTGGGGAAGAGAAGGTAAAAGCCTTTAGCGAGTGATGGTTATCACAGTGTTGCCGCACGTGAGCCGCTAGCATTTTGATGATTGGCCTGTTCCCGGCATGGAACGGGGTGAGTTGGGTGCGTCCTGATAGCTTGGCGCAATCCCGGGGAAGTGCGAACAGAAGCCGGAGGGGGAGTGAGATGGGATTGCGCAGCGCGGTGGTGACGATGATGATTTGCGCCTCACTGGCGCTGGCGCATGGCCAAAGCGGCGTAGCCGGGGCGGGCTGCGTGAAGTGCCATGAGGATGAGGTCAAGGCCTTTGCCGCGGGTCCGCATGCTGCCGGCAAGTCACCGCTTGGCTGTGAAAGCTGTCATGGCAACGGCAGCGAGCATGTGGCAAGCGGCGGCGACCGGAATAAAATCTTCAGTTTTCAGGCCGAGAACAGCAGTGCCGCAAGCGCAAAGTGCCTGGCCTGCCATAAGGATCAGGCCGCGCGTTATGCCGAGAGCGGGCACAGCAAGGGGTCGATGAGCTGCGCCAGTTGCCACTCGGTGCACCAGGCGGCGGTAACGAAGCAAGAGTTGAAGGCGTCGGAACCGGAGCTTTGCCTCCACTGCCATAAAGAGGTGACGCAGCAGTTTGAGGCGCCGGAGCATCACCCGGTGAATGACGGCAAGGTGAGCTGTAGCAGTTGCCACTCCCCGCATGGCGAGG
>JAJXXN010000052.1 GCA_021781075.1 Acidobacteriota bacterium
ATGACGATATGGCGTAAAGAGGGCAATGGCGATTGGAAGATTGTCCTGGATGCGGGAGCCAATGAACCGGCCGATGCCGCCGATTGCTGCCGACTGCCAAAACCGTAGGGCCGAGGGCTGAGGGGCTGTAGCAATTCACCGTAAGAGGCACAATATTACAGACAGGAAAGATTCCCCATGGCAGTTTTTTCGCAAGTAATGAATCTGCTCTTTGGCCGCCCTTTGGCCAACAGCGAGGAGCGCGCCGAGCAGATCGGCGCCGTGGCGGGCATTCCGATCTTCGGCCTCGATGCGCTCAGCTCGGCGGCGTACGGGCCAGAGGCGGCGCTGACGCTGCTGATTCCACTCGGCCTTGCCGGCGTGCGTTACATTGTGCCGGTCAGCCTGTTGATCATCGTGCTGCTGGTGATTGTGTATTTCAGTTACCGGCAGACGATTGAGGCCTACCCGCACGGCGGCGGCTCCTACACGGTGGCCAGCGAGAACCTCGGCGACTGGGCGGGGCTGCTTGCGGCGGCCGCGCTGATGCTCGATTACACGCTGACGGCGGCGGTCGGCATCTCGGCCGGGGTGGGCGCGCTCATCTCCGCCGCGCCCGCCTTGCAGCCCCACACGCTGTGGCTTTGCCTCGGCGTGCTGGCGCTGCTGACGCTGGTGAACATGCGCGGCGTGCACGACACCGGCGTGGTCTTCATGATTCCCACCTATCTTTTTGTGGGCACGCTTCTCATCGTCATCGGGGTGGGCGGGTGGAACGCGCTGCACGCCTCGGCGGCGCACCCGCTGGTTGCCGCATCACCTTTGCCGCACTTCCCTGCCGTCACCTTCCTTTACTCCAAATGGATGCTCCTCTGGCTGATGATGAAGGTCTTCGCGTCTGGTTGCACGGCGATGACCGGCGTGGAGGCGGTGAGCAACGGCGTGATGGCCTTCCGCGCCCCGGCCACAAAGAATGCCAAACAGACGCTGACGATCATCATCGCGCTGCTCGCCATCCTGCTCATCGGCATCGCGCTCCTGGCGCGCGCCTACGGCATTGTGGCCACCAACCCGAACGGCCCCGGCTATGAGAGCGTGCTCTCCATGCTGACGCGGGCGGTGATGGGCCAGGGATGGTTCTACTACCTGACCATGGCCTCGGTGCTGCTGGTGCTGGCGCTGTCGGCCAACACCGCCTTCGCGGATTTCCCGCGCCTGACGCGCGCCATCGCGCTGAACAATTACCTGCCCCACATCTACCTGCTGCGCGGCCGCCGCCTTCTCTATTCCTGGGGCATTTACGTGCTTGTCTTCCTCACCGCGGCGCTGCTGGTCACCTTCGGCGGCGTCACCGACCGCCTGATCCCGCTGTACGCCATCGGGGCCTTCCTGGCCTTCACGCTCTCGCAGGCGGGCATGGTGGTGCACTGGAGGCGTCGTGGCAACGCGCGGTTGCGCATGTTGGTCAACGGCATCGGGGCGGCGGCCACCGGCCTCACCACGGTCGTTGTGCTCGTTGCCAAGTTCGCCGAGGGCGCGTGGATCACCGCGATGCTGGTCCCGGTGATGATCCTTGCCATGCGCGCGGTGAGAAGGCACTACGACCGTGTGGCGAGCGAGATCAACCTGGAGCGGCCCATGGAATTGGCCAGTCTGCAGGAGCCGATCGTGGTGCTGCCCATCGACCGCTGGAGCCGCGTGAGTGAAAAGGCCCTGGCCTTCGCGCTCTCCATCAGCTCTGACATACACTGCCTGCACGTGCAGGCCAGCGAGGAGCGGGACGAGATCCAGAAGGACTGGGAGTCGAAGATTGCCGCCCCGCTGCGCGCCATGGGCAAAGCGGAGCCCCGTCTTGAAATCTTCGTCTCGCCCTACCGCTTCATCCTCGGCCCGCTGGTGGATTATGTCCTCAAGGTGGAGGCGGAGAGCGAGGACCGCAAGGTGTGCGTGCTGGTACCGGAGCTGGTGGTGCGCCACTGGTGGGAGAACCTGCTGCACAACCGCCGCGCGGATTTCCTGAAGGTCATCTTGCTGATGCGAGGCAATCGCCGCATCATCATCATCAACATTCCCTGGTACATGGACAACTGACCACCTGGCCGGGGCAGTTGGCTGGCACAGTTGGCTGGAGCAGTTGTTTCAAAGCGAGCGTCTAATTCACCATGGGCAAAGCGGCCGGAACAGTGCGAGGATGCGCGGGAGCGATGCGGAAACCGCTCCTTTGCGCCCTGCTGATTACCGCGCTTTCGCCGCTGGCCGCGCAGGAGACGGGCGGGAGCTGGGGGCAGCCGGCAAACTCCACACAACCCGCGTCCGGTCAGAACCAGACCGCGGGGCAGCAGAACCCAAACCAGCAACCCGCGGAGCGCTCCGCAATCCACGGCACGGTACTCAACGCGGCCACCGGCGAGCCCATCGCGCGCGCGCTGGTCTCGGTCGAGGGCGAGGCCAGCCTGGTGCAACTGACCGACGGCGAAGGCCATTTTGAGTTTGAGGGCCTCACGACCGGCGAGCATGTGCTGGGCGCGCGCAAACCCGGCTACCGCGGCGGCGACAACCTCGACGGCGACGTGGTTGCAAACCTTCCCGGCGGCGAGGGGGAGAACCGCAGCGTCCTGGTCACCGACCAGACTCCCGAGATCGTTTTCCAGCTCACGCCGAACGCGGCGATTCGAGGCCATGTGGACCTTTCAACCGGCGACCCGGCGGAGGGAATCCTGCTGCAGTTGATTGAGCGGCGCATCGTCGACGGCCGCGGCTCGTGGACCGTTGCGGACACAACCAGGACGAACAGCAGTGGCAATTACCGCTTCTCCGGCCTCGCCGCGGGCAGTTATAAAGTGCAGACGATGCCCTCGATGGAGGCCGAAAGCCTGGGCGCGGCTTCTCCCGCGGCCAATGCGCCCCTGCTGGTGCAATATGGCTTTGCGTCCGTCTATTACCCGGAGTCGCGGGATTTTGCCAGCGCGGGCAGCATACAAGTGCGCGCGGGCGAGGAGGCACAGGCGAATTTTCAATTGCGCCTTGAGGCCTTTCAGCCGGTGCTGGCGCGCGTGGCCAGGGAGCCGGGCGCCGCAGCGCAACAAGACACCCCGCAAAGCGGCAGGGTGGAGCTGGCGAGTGTGGCGGACGAAAGCGGCAACACGGCCGAGTACCCGCTCGAGTTCAACAGCGGCAAGCGGACGCTGACCACACATTTGCCCGACGGAAATTTCAACCTGAACCTGATCTCCTTCTCGGGCAGTGGCCTTTTCAACCTGGACCGCATGAATGAGACAAGGATGGGCACGGTTGGCTTCACCGTCTCCGGCCATGCGATCACCGACCTCATGCTGGCGCCGGGCCCCGCGCCGCCCATCCGTGTGCATGTCAACCTGCCGCAGTCGGCGGAGCAGCAGTCGAACCAAGGTGGAAGGCAATCACTGCCTGTCTTTGTCACCTTCACCCATGCCGACGGCCCCGCACAGGAGCTTGCCGCAACCGGCGCACCCGTTCAAAACACAATCACATTCCTGCCCGGCGGCGCAGGGCGTTACTGGGCCAGCGCCACCATCGACCGCGGCGGCGTCTGCGTGGGCTCCTTCATGGCGGGCGGCGCGGACCTGGCCCATGAGCCGCTGCTTCTCAACCCGTCCATAGCCACGCCCAACCTCGAACTGACCCTGCGTGACGACTGCGCCAAGTTGAACCTTTCATTGCCCTACGGCGCGGCGGTGGAGAGGCCCGGCGCGCAGGCGACTTACACCGTCTTCGCGGTTCCTGATTTTGAGACCACCGCGACCGTCACACCCTCGACCATGCGCGCCGGCTCCGGTGCCACGGTCACGCTGGAGAGCCTGACCCCGGGCAGTTATCACATCTACGTATTCACCCAGGCGGTTTCGCTTGAGTACCACAATGCCGCCGCGCTGCAAAATCTCAGCGGCCAGCAGGTCACGCTTGCGCCCTCTTCAAGCACCGACCTGGTGTTGGAGGTGCCGCAGCCATGAAGCGATTGCGCCTGTCCGCCCTCGCCGCCCTCGCCTGCATGGCAATGGCCGCGCTCTCCGCACAAGACAATTACCGCATTGCCGGCACCCTGGTGAATGCCGCCACCGGCGAGCCGGTTGTGCGCGGGACAATTTCCCTGCTTGCGGAGAGTGACAGCCACACGCTGGCCACCACCCACACCGATTCCCAGGGCCGCTTCTCAATCAACCATCTGCCGGCCGGCAAATACCAGCTCACCGCGGCCAAACGCGGCTATATGAGCGCCTTTTACGACGAGCACGAGGAGTACAGCTCGGCGGTGGTCACAGGTTCCACCACCGGCTCCGATGCCTTTGTCAAAGTTGACCAACTGACTTTCAATCTGGTTCCCGGCGGGGTGATCCGCGGCGTGGTGACGGACGACAGCGGCGACCCGGTGGAGGCGGCGAATGTGCGGATTTACCAGAAGAGCCGCGACCACGGCATGGGCGCGCGCATCCTCGCCCCCGCCTCGGCAAAAACGGACGACACCGGCGCCTACGAGTTCGGCAACCTGACGCCGGGCCAGTACATGATTGCGGTGACGGCCACGCCTTGGTACGCCAAGGCCTGGCGCGCCGCGCCCAACGAGGAGGGCTCGCCGCTCGATGTGGCCTACCCGGTCACTTATTTCGACTCGACGACAGAAGAGCCCGCGGCCACTGTCATCGACCTGGAGGGCGGCAGCCACGTGGAGGCCAATATCACGCTTCATGCGGTGCCGGCGCTGCACATCACGCTGCCGCCCGCTGGCCGCAGCAACAACGGCGAGGAGCAGGAGTCGGCGCCGCAGTTGACGCAGATGATCTTCGGCGCGCCGGCCGACAACCAGATGCTCATCACCGAGGCCCCGCGCACAACGCGCGAGTCCGAGTTCACCGGCATTGCCCCCGGCCAGTACACAATCGAGGCTGGCGACCCGCCGCGCAAACTGACCGTGGACCTTGCCAACAGCCAGCAGATTGACGCGGCCAACGGCGTCGAGGAAGCCTCCGTGAGCGGAAACATTTTCCTGACAAGTGACAAGCCGCTCAAAGAGCAGTTGAGGCTGGTGCTGGAACCGGTCGGCAGTTCCGTGCCGGTTGAAATGCAGCAGGGCACCAACAGCCAGAACCACTTTGATTTTGAAAGCGTGCCCCCGGGACGCTGGACCCTGTGGGCCGCGAATGGCAACAAA
>JAJXXN010000030.1 GCA_021781075.1 Acidobacteriota bacterium
TTCTTTTTCATCAACCGGCTTGCCGAGCTTGTTGAATTCATACTGCTCGCGGAAGACGCGCGCGCGTTGCGCGTTGCCCAGCGCGTCGGCGGGGTCAACCTTCAGGCTGGAGTAGTCGCGCCACTTGTCCGGATAGCCGATCTTGTTGCGGATCATCTTGAGCTTTTCTTCCGCGGCCTTCTTCGTCGCATCGCTCATCCAAGGCAATCCGGCAATGTCGTCGCCGAGAGATTTCTCAAGCGCCGCGACCAGCTTGTCCATGCTGGCCTTGGCCTGGGGCGGGAAGTTCTTCGCCACCCAGTCCTGGCCAACCGCTTCGCCAAGCGCGCGGTCTGTGGCCATGCTGCACTGCTTCCAGCGCGGCTCGGGCTCTGCCTGGCCGGCGAGCGTCTTGCCAAAGAAGGCGAAGTTCTCATCAAAGATTGCCTTTGGCAAATTACCGGTCTGTCCGTGCAGCGCATGCCAGCGCAGATAGCTTTTCCATGCGGAAACCGGCTCGTCAGCCAGGAGCTTGTCCAACGTCTTGAAATAATCCGGCGTCGAAACATCCAGCGAGTCGAATGGCCTGATGCCGATGGAGCTGAAATAGGTTTTCCACCCGAAGTCGGGCGTGAGCTGCTCAAGCTCGGCAACCTTCATCATGTGGTAGCGCTTCTCGGGGTCGCGCAGGTCGGTGCGGCTCATCGAACCCTGCGCCATGGCCGCCTCAATGCGCAATACATCGGCGGCCTCCTTCGCAGCCTGCTCCGGTGTGTCGCCGGCCAGCGTGAACATCTTCTTCAAATGCTCGACATATTTCTGCCGGATCTCGACGAAGCGCGGCGAGTTGACGATGTAGTAATCGCGGTCCGGGAGCGAGAGCCCACCCTGGCTGATGCCGGCAATCTGCTTGCTTGAGTCCTTCTCGTCCACTTCCACACCGAAGTTGAAAAAGCCGTCGGGCACGCCCTCCGTGTCCATCTTCGCAAGCAGGGCGGCAATTTCGTTTTTGCCGTGTAGCTTGTCAATCGCCTGCCAGGAGGACTGAAGCGGGGCCAGCCCCTTCTGCTCGATCAGGCCAGTGTTCATGCAGGCCGCGTAATAACCGCCGAACTGCTTTTCCAGCGGCGTCTGCGGGTTCTTTGCCGCTTGATCGAGAATCTGCCAGAGCAGGTAGAGATTGCGCTCGCGCAACAGCGAGAAGGAGCGCACCCAGCGGACCTGGTCGGGTGGGACCGGGTTGGCCTTGAGCCAGTTGCCGCAGGCGTACTGGTAAAAATCGTCACACGGGTCCACGGACTTGTCGATGGCCGTGGCGTCAAAGCTGTGCACGTCGGCCGGGACCTTGGGCTGTGAATCCTGCGCCACACTTGGCCTTGTTGCAAAAAATGCAACCAGACAAACAAGCAGAGAAATGATGGAAAGCCTGCGAAATTGCATGGAATTCTCCTCAAAGACAATTAGAACGGATTTCTTGCGTGGAAAAACGAACATAGGAAAACTATCACACCGCACTCAAGGGAATCGAGCGGGCGGGGGAACCGCAGGCAGAATGCCAATTGAGAGAGCAGGCCAAAGAAAAGTGGGCAGCGCGGAGGCTGCCCTTCCCTGGTCTGGCATGTAGATTCAATGGCGCGGGGGTTAGTAGGTGACAATCGCCTTGAAGGAATCGGCCTTGAGGCTCGCGCCGCCGACGAGCGCGCCATCGATTTCGGCTTGATTGAGCAGTGCCGAGGCGTTGTCGGGCTTGACGCTGCCACCGTAAAGGATGCGCATGGCATTGGCTACCGGCGCGCCGAGAATCTTGGCCACTTCCGCGCGGACAATTGCATGGGCTTCGGCCGCCATCTCGGGTGTGGCGGTTTTACCAGTGCCGATGGCCCAAACCGGTTCGTAGGCAATCACAATCGGCGCAGCGGCTTCGGGGGTGATGCCGGCAAAGGCGCCGGTAACCTGCTTCTTCAACACTTCGGCCGTCTTGCCCGCTTCGCGCTCCTCAAGCACCTCGCCTATGCAGACGATCGGCACAATGCAATGCTTGAGCGCGGCATGGAGCTTCTTGTTGACGATTTCGTCGGTCTCTGCGAAGTATTGGCGGCGCTCTGAATGTCCGATGAGCGTGTGGGTCCCGCCGATTGCCTTTAGCTGGCCAATAGAGGTCTCGCCCGTGTAGGCGCCCTCGTCGGCAAAGTGGATGTTCTGCGCCCCGACGGAAATCTTGGAGCCTTTGGCGGCGTCAATCACCGTGGGCAGCAGGACAGGCGAGGGGAAGATGGCGATTTCATCGCGCGTGTGCGCGGCCACCAGCGGCAAAAACTCTGCGAAGAAAGCTTTGGCTTCGTCGGGTGTCTTGTACATCTTCCAATTTGCGGCAATCAGTTTTTTGCGGGCCATGATATTTGAAAACTCCTCAGTTTGGTTTCGTGCGAATCCGGTAATCTTTGCAACCCCGCACAGTGCTGGTTTGCGACCGATGCGGGGTCTTGCTGCAAAGTAAAAACTACTTGTCGGTCAGCGCCTCAACGCCGGGTAGCTTCTTGCCTTCCAAAAATTCCAAACTTGCGCCGCCGCCGGTGGAGATGTGAGTGATCTTGTCGGCAACGCCGGCCTGGTTGATGGCGCTCACGCTGTCACCGCCGCCAATGATCGATGTGGCGGCCGAGTTGGCCGCAACCGCCTGGGCAATCGCATTGGTCCCCACGGCAAAGCGCGGAAACTCAAAGACGCCCGCCGGGCCATTCCAGACGATGGTTTTGGCCTTGGCCACCACCGCTTCAATTGCCGCAATCGACCTCGGCCCAATGTCCAGCCCCTGCCAGTCGGCGGGGAAGTCCTTCGCGCAATCCCACTCCTGCGTCTTTGCATCGGGGGCGAATTTGTCGGCGAGGATGTTGTCAACGGGCAGCAGCAGTTCAACGCCCTTGGACTTGGCCTTCGCCAGCGCCTCCCTGGCCACGTCAATCTTGTCCTCCTCAACGAGGCTTTTGCCGGTGGTGACGCCGAGCGCGCGCTGGAAGGTGTACGCCATGCCGCCGACGATGACCAGCGTATCCACCTTGTCTAGCAGGTTGTCGATGACATCGATTTTGCCGCTGATTTTGGAGCCGCCGATGATGGCGACGAAGGGGTGTTCGGGAGCGGTGAGCGCCTTGCCGAGGTAGGTGATCTCCTTTTCCATCAGGAGACCGGCCACGGCGGGCTTGAGGAAGTGTGTGATGCCCTCGGTGGAGGCGTGGGCGCGGTGCGCGGCTCCAAAGGCGTCATTGACGTAGACGTCGGCGAGGGAGGCAAGTTTTTTGGCAAACTCCGCATCATTGGCCTCCTCCTCGGCGTAAAAGCGCAGGTTCTCAAGCAAAAGCACCTGGCCGGACTCAAGCTGGCGCGCCATTTCCTTTGCGACGTCGCCGATGCAATCGGGTGCGAAGGCGACGTTGACCTTGGCGCCCAGCTCGTGGTCGAGCAACTGGCGCAGGCGGTCGACGATGGGGCGCAGCGAGTACTTCGGGTTCGGCTTGCCCTTGGGGCGGCCGAGGTGCGAGGCGAGGATCACCTTGGCCTTGTGCTGCAACAGGTACTGAAGAGTGGGCAGCGTGGCGACGATGCGCGTGTCGTCGGTGATGGTGGAGCCGTCCTCGGTGAGAGGCACGTTGAAATCAACGCGCACGAAGACTCGTTTGTTGGCAAGGTCGATGTCGCGTAGGGTGAGCTTCGGCATTTTGGTTTCCTTTGCTGTCAGTTGATCTGTTTGGGTTCTTCGCCCGGCAGGTTGAGAAAAACGGGAATCACCGCGTCCATTTCGATCTCGACGCGCCACGCGGGGTTGAGCAGCGCAGCGACGACGACCATGGTGGATGCCGGTCGCGTCTCAGAGAAAAACTCGCCGTGCACGCGGCCCACCGCCTCCCAATCCTCGGCGCGGGTCAGGTAAATGCGCGTGCGTACAACATCCTTGAACGCGGCGCCGGCCTCGGCCAGGGCCTTTTCGGCAATCTGGAAGATGCGGCGTGTTTGCCCGGCGGCGTCTTCATTTTCCGCGCCGACGGGCGCCGTGCCGGAGAGATAGACCTTGTTCTCCGCGCAATAGGCGCGTGAGAAGCCGATGATGGGCTCGTAGGGGGATCCGCCGCTGATGCGTTTCCTCATGGGTTAAACTCCACCGAAGCTGGCCTGCACCAGCCAGGAATAGAGGCCGATATTGGAGGAGCGAATGGCGGAGAAGCCTGCGTTGGCCAACGCGCGCATGGCATCTTCGGCGGGCAGGCGATGGTCCAACTGCGGCCCGGCGACGCGCTCCACATCGGGCCGCCAATCCAGAATCGCCACGCGGCCACCGGGCTTCAAAATCCGCTTCACCTCGGCGACGATCCTGCCATGGTCCTCAAACTCATGCCAGATGTTGGCCAAAAGCGCGAGCGAGCAGCTTGCCGCCTTGAGGCTGGTTGAATCGCCCTCGGCATGCACCAGGTGTATGTTTTTTTCCGTGGTGATTTTTTTTCTTAGCAGGTCGAGCATTCCATCCTGCGCATCGACGGCGTAGACGGCGCCGTTGGGCGCGAGCCCGGCCATGGGAAGGGCAAAGTAGCCGGTGCCGGCGCCGATGTCGGCGATTGAATCATTTGGCTGAATGGCGAGGGCCGCCATCACCTCGGCGGGAGGAAGAAACTCCAGCCGCTCGGGGGCGTCAAGCCGCGCGGCGTTGGCCACATCAAAACGTTTGCTTTCCGTTGGCATTGCAGCTTCCCTTGGATTGCCTTGCGGTGGGGCGGAACCGTGCAGGGTGGATGGATGCGGCGGGACCGCCTGAAAAAATTGCGGGACCCAGGTTCGAGTCCCGCGTGGACAATTTGGAGGTTAGAGCCCCTTGCTGACGAGGAAGCCGATGAGGTCGACGACGCGGTTCGAGTAGCCCCACTCGTTGTCGTACCAGCTGAGGACCTTGACCGAGTTGCCGACGACCTTGGTGAGCGGCGCATCGACGATCGAGGAGCGCTTGTCGCCCTTGAAGTCGGAGCTGACCAGCTCGCCTGCCTCGTAGCCGAGGATGCCCTTGAGCGCGCCTTCGCTGGCGGCCTTGAAGGCGGCGTTGACGGCCTTGGCATCGGTCGGGCGCTCGGCAATGAAGGTGAGGTCAACGATGGAGACGTTGGGGGTGGGGACGCGGATGGCGAAGCCGTCGAGCTT
>JAJXXN010000063.1 GCA_021781075.1 Acidobacteriota bacterium
TGATGCGAGAGTTGGCGGCGCGGATGAGTTCGAGGAGTGCGGCTTGCGGTGGAGTTTCCGCGGCGAGGGCGGGGAACTCTTTGGTTAGCGTCTCAATGGCGAGCCCGGAGGCGACCTCGCCGTAATCGTGGCCGCCGACGCCGTCGGCGAGGGCGAGCACCCAACCATGGGAGCGCTTGAGGGCGCGGGTGTCCGGGCTCCAGTGGCCGCATGCGTCCTCATTGTGGCCGCGTATACGGCCTACGTTGGTGGAAGCTGCGATTTCAATATCCATCATGGTGGGCTTCAACTTGATAGTGACATAAATGGGCGGAAGAAGAAAATGTGATCCAAAGAACGAATGGCAGTGTGAGTCCGATGGCGCGGGGCTTGTGAAGGGCGCCACAAAAAAAAGGAGGGCTTGATGAGGGCCCTCCTTGTAAAGTATGCGTTCCAGGAGACCGCTGAGCGAACTCAGGCGGACTTTTGTACGAGCACGGATTTTCCTTTTTTGCGGCTCGATAGGACGAAATAGAAGGCGCCGTAGAGGCCCCAGGCGGCGGAGATGCCGAGCGCGATGAGGGGCTCCATTTTGGTGCCAATGCCCATGAAGGGAAGCGTGATGTAGGCGATGAGGCAGGCGAGGTTTGCGAGCAACCCGAAGACGGGGATGGCGAGGTGGAAGACGGGGTTGAACCTGGGGTGCTTCCAATAGGCGACGATGCAGAGGAAGCAGGAGAGGGCGTAGAGGATGAAGGTGCCGAAGTTGGATGTGAGGGTGATGGCAAGCAGCGAGTTGGGCAGCGCGGCCATGATGTCGTGGGTGGAATAACCGAAGCTGGAGAAGATGCCTTGGGGCAGGGCGTGGATGACGGCGTCAGCGGGTGCGCCGGCATCGCCGAAGGGCATGATGACAGCGACGCACCCGACGACGGCGGAGATGGCGGCCAGGGTCCAGATGGCGCGGTGGGGGGTGAAGTTTTTGGAGTGGAGCAGGCCGAAGTGCTCGGGAGCCTCGTCATCTTTGCCCATGGAGTAGGTGACGCGGGCGGCGGTGTTCATGCAACTGAGGGTGGTGCCGATGAGGGCGAGGAAGACGGTGAAGGCCTCGGCGAGCATGAAGATGCGACCTTTGCCGGGGCCGAAGAGGGCGTCGCCGACGACGACCATCATGTCGCCGATGGGCGCGGCGGAGGCGCTGGCGTTGACCATGGAGTAGCCAGAGTTGAGGAAGTAGTTGGCGGCGAAGTATTCAAAGAGGTAGAAGACGACGCCCTGGATCAAGAGCGAGAGGATGACGGCGATGGGAATGTGGGAGGCATTTTTTGCCTCGTTGCCCATGGTGGTGACGGACTCAAATCCGACCAGGATGAGAATGGCGACGGTGGCCTGCAGGAGGACCCAGGACCAGTTGTGCGGGCTGATGACGGAGAGCTTGGTGGGGTGGGTGAGGAAAGCGCCGGTGGAGTCGGCGGCGGGATAGTCGATTTTGAAGGGGACGGGCTTGCCAGCGGCGTCGAGCCTGGGCAGCGGGATTCCGTTGGCGTCGCGGAGGATGGTGACGGTGGAGGCGCCGTTGATGATGTCGGTTTTGGTTTGGAACTCGTATTGGTAAGCCTCGCCGCTCGTGGCATCAAACTGCCATGCCTCGGAGCCGGGCGGGTGGTGCATGCGGTAGTTGAGGGCGATGATGGAGAAGATGAGCAGCGCGGCGATCTGGATGATGTTGATGACGAGGTTGACGTTTGTGGAGCTGGAGACGCCGCGGAAGCCAATGTAAGCGACGAGGAAGCTGAAGACGACGGCGGCGGCCATCATGAAGAGCGGGCCGGGGTTGGAGGCGCTGATGAAGTTGGGCCAGATGGTGCCGGTGACATAGCCGATGAGGATGCCCATGGTGCCGACCATGACGCCGGGGTAGATCCAGTAGTAGAGGTGGGAGCCCCAGCCAACCACGAACTTGGAGAGGCGCGCGTATTTGAAGGCCTTGTCGCGTGAAAGGAAGGCCTGTTCGGCGAAGTAATAGGAGGAGCCGGTGCCGGGGTAGAGTTTTGCCATTTCGGCATAGCAGACGGCGGTGGCGAGGCAGAGGAGCAACGCGGCGACAATGCCCCACCACATGGCGGGGGCGCTTGTGCCGGTGGTGGCCTGAATGTAGAAGGTGAGCCAAAGGAATGCGCCGGGCGCGATGAGTGCCATGGCGTTGCTGGTGAGTCCTGTGAGTCCGAGAGTCGGTTTCATTCCGGTGGTCGCGTCAGCCATACTGTGACTCCTTGCTTGAATGCGCATCCACGGATAGGGATTTGATGATCGATCGGAGATTGAAAAATCCGAAGTCCGCGGTGCATTCGGTTGCGTGAACAATTGAATTGCCGGGCTGGCAAAAAGGTTGTAGCGGGTGCGCCCGGCCCGGGAGCAGCGGGAGTGCGGCGAACCGGGCGCTGTGTGCAACTGGTTGTATTTGTTTTACAGATATTTCTTGCCTGTGGCATAAGCGCTCCATAAAATCGAAGCAAAGAATTTATAAGTGGTGGATTGAGGCGCCAACGCCCGTGGCAATGGAGGGTGGAAATGGTTGTGCGGGGAAAACGGCGATATACGGCCGCAGTACTGGCGGCGGTGCTGATTCTTGCCGCGGCAGTGCCGGCGCACGGGACGCGCAAGCGGGAGCGTGCACAGCCGCCGCAGGAGACAGGTTTTTTGAACCGGACGTTGACGCTGCACGGTGTGGTGTACAAGTACCAGGTGTATTTGCCGGCGGAGTGGCGTCGCGATGACGGAAGGCGCTGGCCGATTATTTTGTTTTTGCATGGTCGCGGTGAACGCGGCGTGGAGGGGATGTGGCAGACGCAGATAGGATTGCCCGAGGCGGTGCGCGACCACCCGGAACGCTGGCCGTTCATCATCGTGATGCCACAATGCCCGCAGACCCATTTTTGGACGGACCCGGAGGCGCTGACGGTGGCGATGGAGTCGCTTGACCAGATGACGGCGGAGTTCCATGCGGATGTGGAGAGGACTTATTTGACGGGTCTTTCGCTGGGCGGGTATGGGGCGTGGGAGCTGGCGAAGAACCATCCGCAGCGCTGGGCGGCGGTGGCAATTGCGGCGGGAGGAATCTTCTGGAGCTACGAGCCGGAGCGTTGGAAGGAGCAGAACATCCTGCTGCCGGAGTATGCGCGCGCGGTGGGCAAGCTGCCGATCTGGCTGTTCCATGGAACGGACGACACTACGGTATTGCCGAAGCAGAGCGAGCTGTTGTTTGAAGCGGTGAAAGCGGCGGGCGGCCATGTGCGGCTGTGGGAGTACCAGGGACTGAAGCACGATTGCTGGACGCGGGCCTACAATGAGCCGGAGCTGCCGCGCTGGTTGCTGGAGCACAAGGGTGGTCGGAAGCCGGAGCCACCGTTGTTTGCGGCCAATGAGAAGATGGTGATTCCGCTGCATCCACCGGAGATGAAGCTGCCTCTCCAGTTGCTGGATGAGTTTACGGGAGAGTACGGCGAGGGGGACAAGGAGCCGCCGGTGATGATTTACCGGCAGGGGGACGGGCTTTATTACAAGAACCAGACGGGTGTTGTGACTCCGCTTGGCGCGGAATCGACGACGACATTTTATTTTGAAAGCGCGAGCCAGGCGCGGGTGATTTTTGAGCGGGACACGGCGGGCAAGGTGACCGGCTTTGTTTTGAAGGATGACCGGAGTGAGACGCGCTGGGAACTGGTGAAGGCCTTGCCGCGTACCATGAATTAGCACCGGAGCGCGCGGCGTATCCAGAGCACCAGCGCGGCGCCCGGTCGAGGAGGCCGGATGTATTGCAGCGGATGTGGACAGAGAGTACCTGAAGGCGCGGCGGTGTGCGCCGCCTGTGGCCGGCAGGTGGCACCGGCGGTGACGCCGGCAACCACGATTCCCGGCTTTGAATGGCAGTTGAGCAACTATGCGGGGAAGGTGCGGACACTGGGCATCTTCTGGGCCGTGTATGCGGTTTATGCGGTGGTGATTGGCTTTGTGGGCGTGGGCTTCATGCATATGTTCCTCGGCGGCCATGCGCCTTGGATGCAGAACAATGATTTGAGCAACACGCCCTTCAGCGAGGACTGGTTCCGGTTTTTGATGCATGTTGTGTGGGTCGCGGTGATTGTGCGCGCCATTCTGGCGGTTGTGGTGGCGTGGGGACTGTTGACGCGTGCGCGGTGGGGGCGGATTGTGGCGATTATTGCCGCGTTCCTCAGCCTGGTGAAAATTCCCTTTGGCACGGCGATGGGAATCTGGTCGCTGGTGACGCTGATGGGCTACAAGAACTCGGTGCTCTATGAGCACCTGCAGCAGCAGAACCCGCCACCGGGGCTTTAAGCGCGGCATTGCTGTGCGCGCGGTCACGAGGCCGGTTGCGGCTGCGCGCGTTAAAATTCTGGCATGAACTTTCCTTCCACACGACTGCGCCGACTGCGTGCTTCCGAGCCGATGCGTGCCCTGGTGCGCGAAACCACGCTCGATGCCGGCGACCTGATTTACCCACTTTTCATCTGCGCTGGCAAGGGTGTGCGCAAGGCGATCGGTTCGATGCCCGGCGTCTTCAATTTGAGCATCGACGAGGCGGTGAAAGAGGCCGAGGAGTGCGCGCGGCTCGGCATCGCCGGCCTGCTGCTGTTTGGATTGCCGGAGACGAAAGATGAGACCGGCACGGGCGCCTATGCCGAGGACGGGATTGTGCAGCAGGCATTGCGCGCGCTGCGGAAGAGTGGGGCGGCGAAGAAGCTGGTGCTGATAGCCGATGTGTGCCTGTGCGAATACACAAGCCACGGCCACTGCGGGATTGTGCGCGAGGGCGTCCACGGGCACACGGTGGAGAATGACGCGACACTGGAGCTTTTGGCGAAGACGGCCGTGAGCCAGGCGCGTGCCGGCGCGGATATTGTCGCGCCCAGCGACATGATGGACGGGCGTGTGGCGGCAATCCGCAAGGCGCTGGATGCGGCGGGGCTCACGAACACACCGATTTTGAGTTATGCGTCGAAGTTTGCGAGCGCGTTTTACGGGCCATTCCGCGAGGCGGCGGACTCGGCGCCGCAATTCGGCGACCGGCGCAGTTATCAGATGGATGGTGCGAACGGGCGCGAGGCGTTGCGCGAGATTGCGCTTGACCTGCAAGAGGGAGCGGACATGATTTTGATGA
>JAJXXN010000055.1 GCA_021781075.1 Acidobacteriota bacterium
CCGCATGTTGCGCGGACGCGAGATTGCGATGATATTCCAGGAGCCGATGACGGCGCTGAATCCCGTGATGACGATTGGCAGGCAGGTTGCCGAGGCCGCGGAGGCGGCGAACCGCGCGCTGACAAGGCGGGAGGCAAAGAGCCGCGCGATTGCCGCACTTGAATCGGTTGCGATTCACGAGGCGACCCGGCGGTATGACGATTATCCGCACCAGTTCTCCGGCGGGCAGCGGCAGCGGATATTGATTGCCATGGCGCTCATCAACCGCCCGCGCCTGTTGATTGCCGACGAGCCGACCACGGCGCTCGATGTGACCGTTCAGGCCCAGATTCTCGAATTGCTCAAGGACCTTCAACGTGAGCACCAGTTGGCGATGCTCTTCATCTCGCATGACCTTGCCGTGATTGGTGAAATCGCAAGCCGCGTCGCGGTGATGCGCGCGGGTGAGATTGTGGAGGCGGGCGGGACGCGGGAAATTTTAACCCGGCCGCGGCATGAGTACACGCGCGCTCTGCTGGCCGCCGTGCCCACGCTGAGGACGGACCGGGAAAAGCCGTTGGCGCTGATATTACCTTGAATGACTGCCAGATGCCTGATGGAATCAGCACATTCCCTTATTCGGCGACTAATTTTCTCCGGCGTTTTTCCGAGCGGGTGAGCAGTTCGTCAATGCGCGCCTGGAAGCGCTCGGAGCGGTCGGCGTGGAAGCTGAGCTCAGGAACGTGGCGGACTCCGAGGCGCTCCTTGAGCTCATGGCGTATGTAACCCTTCGCGGTTTCAAGGCCGGCCACGGTCTCTTCCTCGGCCTTCAGGATTTCGCCGGCATTCATCCCCTCAACCGCCAGAAGGGCGACGTATACGCGCGCGGATTTGCCACCGGCGTTGAGTGCAACCTCGCTCACAGTGCACAGGTTGATGCGCGGGTCGCTCAGCTCGCCTTCAATCATGGCGCCAATCTCTTCCTTGAGCGCTTCCGCCACACGTTCCTGATGGTACTTTCTTGCCCTTTGCTCGGCCATGCAGTTTCTCCGCGGATGAGTTCAAATTTCAGAATAGCAAGAAACCGCGAGGGAAGCCCCTATTCGCCTTCGAGATACTGCCACCAACTGTCGGCGAGTTCGGCGCCGAGCCCGGCGAGGATGCGGAGTGCCGCGGACTCAATTTCGCGCATCTGGCCTTCCAAATAATCGCGCGAGCGATTGATGGCGCTGATGCCGATGGTGGCCGATTGCCAGGTGGCATCCTCATCGAGTTCGGCGACGGAGACATTGAAGCCTTGTCGGATCTGGTCCTTCAATGAGCGGACGACTTGGCGGCGATCCTTCAACGACCGCGCCATGGGAATCCTCACATCCATGGTCATCTGCGCAACTGCCATGATTCAATTTTCTCAAATCAGCAAGGGAGGCAAAGAACCAACGGGCGTTTCTGGCCCAGGATTTCAGGGCTCACGCCCCTGCCTCAGCCCTTCACATCGATGCCGTTGAAATTCATGATGGCAAGGCCGTAGACCGGCTGGTCATAATACTTGGCGGGCTCGAAGGTGGTGAAAAGGAGAAGGTTGTCAATGACACGGCGGGTTTCGGAATTGTCCTTGCCGCTAAGGATGCGGTAATCGTAGACGCGGCCGTGCTTGTCAACAGCAACCTCGACGGAGACATCGGAGATTTCATCAAGCTGTTCCGCGGTGATGGCGCCGGAAACGTACATGAACTTGGGTGTGGTGCGCATGCCGAGCGGTTCATCATCGGCGCGGACCTGCACGGGCTGGACGAAGAGGCCGACCATGACAGCGACGGAGCCAATGAGCAGGACGGCGCTGGCAAAACCGCCGGCGAGCTGGAGGGCAAAATCACCGATTGTGCGTCGCCAGAGTTTGCGTCCGCGGCCCAGCCATCCCTCGGCGCGCTTTTGGCGTTCCACAGCGATTGCCATTTGGATGCGGGGCAGCAATTCCGGCGGCACCTGGGCATTGCCGAGGAGGGAGAGCTGGTGCTGCATCTCGGTCAACTGCCGTGCCTCGGTGCCGCAGGTGGCGCAGAGTTCGAGGTGGTCGGCCACTTGCCGCATCTGTGCCCCATTCAAGCGGCCGTCGAGATACTCGTGCAATAGATTTTGTACTTCACCGCAGAATTTCATTGCGCCTCCTCGTAGGCTGGCGCGGGATAAAGACATTCACCGCCCGAATCCGGCTCCATGGGCATTGACGCCACGGGAGCCATCAGCTCCGTTTTCAGTAACGCCCGCCCTCTAACCAGACGGGATTTGATTGTGCCGAGATTCACGCCAAGAACCGCGGCAATTTCCTCGTAGCCAAAGCCCTCCACCTCGCGCAGCAGCACAGTGGTTCGGAATGGCTCCGGAACACGGCCCAATGCGGCCTCCACACGATTGCGCACTTCAGCCTGCATCATGACATCGAGGGGCGAAACCTCCGGATCGACGAGGGAGTCGCGCAATTTATAACCGCACTCCGCCTCGCCCATCTGCTGGTCGAGCGAGATCTCCTGCTGGCGGTGGCGCGCCCACCAGCGGCGCTGGTTCGAGGCCTCCCGCAGCGCGATGCGGTAAATCCAGGTGCGCAGGCTGGATTCACCGTGAAAGCTCCTGATGCCGCGGAAGACCTTGATGAAGACCTCCTGCGTAAGGTCGGCGGCGGCATCGCAATCCCGGAGGGAGCGAGCCAGGAGTGAGTAGATGGGCTGATGATAGTGCGTGATGAGCCAGTTGAAAGCATCCTCGGAGCCCGCGCGCAACTCGGCGAGGAGTGCCGACTCCTCCGTGGCGAATGCGAGAGTGGTGGCGAGATTGCCCATCGCGCGTCTCCGTGTACAACACGATACATCAATACCACCCATCTGTGCAGTTGCGAGGCGCACAGGCTGGCCAACAATGCCCCCAGACCCGCGCAACCCGGTGTGAGTGAGACGCTGAGAAGCAGCCGCCGGCGGGCTCGAGTGTCTCGCTCACTCTATTGGTTTAGACACCGGAGGCGGGTGAAAATGTTCCCAAAACCGGCAATTTTTATTGTTGTGGCGGGAGGAGCGAATAAGCCGGGCGTGGGGTGGATTGACTAAAGCTGGCAAAAGGGCGAAAATGAGAGAGTTGCATCTTTCCAAGTGTGGGCCTGTGGCGCAGCTGGGAGCGCGCTTCCATGGCATGGAAGAGGTCATCGGTTCGATCCCGATCAGGTCCACCAAAAGCCAATACAATTCAACGCAATCCATTCATGGTGATGCTCCCATGGGGTGTGAGTGCGCCTGGGCGCCAACAATCTCCTTGCGGCATACAGCCGAGATGAGGGTTTATGCGCACCCGCGGCCATTCTCATTGGCTTCAGGAATTCGTTTGGAGTGAATCGAAAGTCCCGGCGAGTTCAAAGCGGCATACCGGGCTCTCAGACCCGTTTGAAGACGGCTTCCACAAGCAATATTGCGCCAATCAGAATGAGCGCCGCGTAAACATATTTAAGGAAACCGGCACCGGAGAAGCGATGATTGATTGCCCGCCCCAGAAAGAGCGCGGGGAGCATCACCGGGACTGAGTAGAGGAAGTCATGCGTCACGGCGGGGGTCCACAGGCCGGCGCTCCAGTAGCCGAGCATGCCCAGAATGCTGGCCGGCAGAAAATAAGCCTGCAGAGTGGCGCGAAAGTGCCGTGGCGACCAACCTTGCAGCGAAGCATAAACCACCAGCGGCGGACCGTTCATGCCGTACGCCCCACCGAGAACACCCGCGAAAAAACCGGCAAGCAGCAGCAGGAGCCTGCTCTCGTGCTTGAGCTGGAATGCGGCAGGCAAAAGCAGGGAGTACGCCGCAAAGAGCATGATGAGAATGCCGAGCGTTGCCTTCACAACGCCCTGGCGCGCGTGGGTGAGCACAAGCAGCCCGAGAGGAACGCCGGCGACTGTGGCCAGCAGCAAGCCAAGTACGCTGCGCAGATGAACATGCTTCCAATCCTGAATAACCACCACCGCGGCAACGGTGATGGAAAGCAGCACGGCCAGTGGCGCAGCCTCGCTGACGGGCATCAGCAGGGCCAGCAGAGGCACGGCAATCAATGCCTCGCCAAATCCAAATGCCGAGCGTACCAGGGTCGCGAAGAAGACAATGGCGAGAACAATGAGGAATGCTGAGTGAATAAGATTCTCCCGTGCGTTTGCAACCGCTTCACCACATGCAGACAGTATCGAACAAGCGCACGGTTTTAGTATTTCCCTGCCCGTGCTTCAAGCCGTGCCGGCACCAAAGTTATCGGGCATTTGCACGGCGACGACCTCACCACGCGCGGTTGCAATGCCCTGGGCGAAAACCGTGGACTCGATGATGACTTTGCGGCCCTTGAGCTCCTTGACACGCGCGCGGATTGTGAGTGGCAGCCCGAGCGGCGTGGGCTTGAGGTAGTCAACGTGCAGCGAGGCGGTGACAAAGCGGAAGGCCGGCTCGGTTCCGGGCTCGCGGCCGGCGGCGCGATAGGCGGCGGCGGCGGCGGTGCCGGTGGAGTGGCAATCCACAAGGGATGCGATGACGCCACCATACACATAACCTGGAATGGCGATGTGCCAGGGCTCGGGAGTGAAGAGGGAGACGGTTTCCTCGCCATCCCATTCCGTGCGGATGTGGTGACCGTGCTGGTTGAGCCTGCCGCAGCCGTAACAATGTGCGAGGCTCTCCGGGTAAAAATCCTGTATGGCCATGATGCTGACATTTTATTCCGAGCCGCTGCCATATGGCATGAAGGTGGCAACCGCAGTGGCACTCGCGGAAGCATGGATGCGCGCAATTCTCAATAAATGAGCTTGAGGGAGAACTGGATTTGTCGCGAGGTACCGGCGGTTCTTGAGATGAGCCCGAAGCCGGAGCCGGTGAGCGTGTTGGCGGGCAGGCCCATATTGACAATATTGAAGAGGTTGAAGAACTCACCGCGGAACTGCAAGTCAACGCGTTCAGCGCCTGAGGGGCGTCGGCCGAATGGAGTGTCCTTCATCAGCGCGAAATCATAATCGTAATAGGCAGGCCCGCGGAATGTGTTGCGCCCAAGCGTACCGAAGTAGCCCTGGTTGGGGCCCGTGCCCCCGGTGAGATGGATGGGGATGGAGAAGAAGGTGGAGGCATTGAGCGGGCCCATGCCGAAATAGTCGGCGCGATTGGCGC
>JAJXXN010000214.1 GCA_021781075.1 Acidobacteriota bacterium
TTTCGTGCAAAATAATCGCGCCCTGGTGCACAAATCCAAGCTGGATATACCCGAGCTTTCCCTTGTACTGCTGCAGCCACTGCGCCTCGGCCATCTCCCCCGATTCCTCATCGGGAAAATTCATCTCCGCCGCCTCATCCAGCAGCAGCTCCGCCTCATGCTCCGTCAACCGTACTTCGCTGAAGGTGATGAACCGCGCGCCGCAGTGCTGCGCCATCTCCACAAAATCCTTCCAGCTCTCCGGGCGCGCCTCGTCATCCCACACAATCGCCGGCAGGTCCTCGGTTACAAACGCAGGCAGCCGCTTCATCCCATGGCCTTCAATGAAGGCCACCATGTCGTCCCGCAGCACATTCAAATTTTCTGTCGTCATGCTCACCCATCCATTCTCGCAGATCGCGCGCCCACTGCTCACTGCCGGGTTTTCCACCATGCCTGCGCAGTGTACACCCCTGCCCCCCATGCGATATTCTTGGGTCAAATACATGATCTTCTCCCGTGAATACATCGGCTACCTGGCCAAGCGCACCGTCAAGCACCTCATCGAGGCCAAGATGATCCGCGCCGACAAGCCCCACCCCGTCGAGGAGCGCGTCGCCGCCGGCATGATCGAGGAACTCAGCCTCGAGGACCGCATCAATGAGGAGGTGCGCGTGATCCTGGAGGCCTACTCCGAGGAAATGCGCAAATCCGGCGCCCAGTACGCGGAGATGTTCAAAAAAGTGAAGGGCGAACTTGCCCGCAAATACAAGGCGGTGCTATGAGGATCTCGCGCGACAAGCTCAACAAGCTGGCCCACACCGTCGCCGACACCCTGGCCGAGATCGACGAGGTCGAGTTCCACGAGGACCGCAACACCATCCGCCAGGAGGCGCGCAAAATCCTCGAGCAGCTCCTCTCGGAAGAGGCCCGCATCGACGCCGCCGCCCGCGCCAAAATCTCCTCCCAGCGCAAAATCATCCTCGAAGGAACCCAGGAGTGGGAAATCCTCTACCGCAAGTACTACAACGAGGAAGTCCGCAAGCTGGGCGTCGATGGCGGCAAGTAAAGTCGCGCGAAGCCACAATCGATGGCAGCCGCGGCGGTTTTATATCCTGCTGTAACCATTTGTCGGGTTGGCACTCTAAAGAAAGTGTGCAGTGCGTGGATGCGCCGGCAGGTCAGTGGCGCGCGCCAGGCTCCTCCGCCGATCGCAGGAGGTTTTTCGATGCAACTTGATAGCAAAAGATCGATGATTGCCGGGGCGATAGCTGCCATCGGGGCCTCGGTCTGCTGCGTGGGGCCGCTTCTGCTGCTCGCACTCGGCCTTGGCGGAAGTTGGGTGGGCAGCCTGACGGCCATGGAGCCATACCGCCCCATCTTTATCGGCCTGACGCTCTTGTTCCTGGGGTTGGCTTTTCACCGGCTTTATCTGGCCCCGCGGGTTTGCGCACCGGGCACACCGTGCGCCGAGCCTCTGACCCTCACGCGCCAGCGCATCGTTTTCTGGATTGTTGCGGTTTCACTGCTTGCTTTGCTGGCCATTCCCTGGCTCGCACCGCTTTTCTACTGAGAGGATCCTCCATGCGTAAATTGTTGCTTTTCGCCCTGCTCGCCCTGCCCCTGATGGCGCAGGCGGCCACGCCCAAAACCGTCACCCTTGACGTCAAAAACATGACCTGCCCCGTCTGTCCGATCACCGTCAGGAAGTCGCTCGAGAAGGTGGCCGGCGTCAGCGCGGTCAAGGTTGATTTTGCCAGCAAGACGGCGGTCGTCACGTACGACCCGGATAAAACCACCCCACAGGCTTTGACTAGCGCCACCACAAATGCGGGCTACCCCTCCACGGTGGAGAAGTGAGGGCAGGATGGCGGAGATAGTCCTTGAATCCCTCTTGACCTGCCCGCGGTGCGGGTTTGCCAAGTTGGAAACCATGCCCACGGATGCCTGCCAGTTCTTCTATGAGTGCGTACAGTGCAAGGCGGTACTGCGCCCAAAGCCCGGCGACTGCTGCGTCTTCTGCTCATTCGGCTCGGTCAAGTGTCCGCCCATCCAGCAGCAGCGCGGATGCTGCGGTTAGCCGCCCCGCCGCTCCATTGCCCGCGCCCCGCTTCTTTGTTACACTCAACAAGTGGCCCCTTCCGGCCATCACCCATTCAAGTGGCGCTATCGTCTAGGGGTTAGGACGTGAGATTCTCAATCTTAAAACCCGGGTTCGATTCCCGGTAGCGCTACCAAAGTTTCCATGCAGCCCGCCTCCGTGCGGGCTTTGTTCTTTCTGCCACGCTCCGCAACCCATCCGCTATACTCACAATTTCAAGGGGCAGCAGCCCAATTCCAATGCGAAAACGAGGCCGCCAGATGATCACACGCCGCCATACCCTCAAACTTCTTGGCCTTGCATCCACAGCCACCGCGCTACCCAACCTTGCCCGTGCGGCCGCCACCCGTTCCGGCCTCAACTTCGGCGTACAGATGTACACAGTGCGAGACCACGTCGCAGACCTGCCCGCCATTCTCAAGCTCATCCACTCCATCGGCTACGCCAGCATTGAGGGTTACCCCGTCATTTATGACCACCCCGCGCGCGCATTGCGCCAGCTCGTCGGAGATTCCGGCCTCGCGTTCATCACCGGGCACTTCGACTTCGCCACCCTCGACGAAAAACTCGATTACGCCTCCGAACTTGGCCTCAAAACCATCATCTGCCCCTGGATTGACCAGCCCATGCGAACGCCCGACGGATTTGCCCGCGCCGCCGAGCATTTTAATCGGTTTACGGAGAAAGCCGCGAAGCAGGGCATTGAATTCGGCTATCACTTCCACAATTACGAGTTCAAACCTCTCGGCAAAGGGCCCGATGCGCCGCGTGGTTTTGATATTCTTATGCGCAACTTTGACCCGCGCATCCGCATTGAGCTTGACGTTTACTGGGTCACCGAGGCCGGACAAAACCCGCTCACCCTCATGAAAACCTTTTCCAGCCGCCTGCGCATGGTTCACATCAAAGACCGCATTCCCAGGCAGGATTTCACCACCGAAATGCTCCCCGGCCAGAACCGCATGACCGAGGCGGGCAAGGGAACCATCGACTGGCCCGCAGTCCTTCGTCTGGCGCGCAAACTCGGCGTCAAGGAGTACTACGTCGACCAGGACTACACCTCCTTGCCGATCGACGAGTGCCTGCGCCGCAACTGGGATTATCTCGCCAATCTGCCACTCTGAAATTGAATGGCCGGGGCGAGAAGTGATAATGCCGCGGCACAATTACGGCGCGCGAGTTAGTCCACCTGCGCCACAAGGAATTTGCATGCTCCTTTTCCACAGTCATCCCACAACTTACCCACATATATTTTTCCCATCCTGCTTACCTTTTTGCCTTGAAACAGTAAATTCAATTAGGGAATAAATGTTCTCAATTCCCGCAGCGCTGTTTATCACCCACCAACACGCTCACTTTGTTTGATTTCAATCCTCGTTTGGCTTCTCATTACCCCAGAGGGATCTTCGATGCGTTCGTTTTTCAAGAATCTTGCCGCGCTCTGCTGCGCCTCCTGCATCCTGCTGCTCCTGGCCTTTATCATGGGCCTCACCCCGGGCGCGCTCTTGGACGGCCACTGGACCGCCGTGAATGACCACCCCACCAATTGGGACGACCTTGCCCTGCATCCAAACCAGTAGGCCCGCTCCTGCTCCTGTTGCGCTTCATTTTCACCTCATGATTTCTTCAACTCCTTCCCCTCCTTGCGCGTCCAATAAAATAGTCTCCAAGCCATCGCTGAATCAGGTTCATCCCATGCACTGTTTTTTCCGCGCCTTCGTTTGCACACTGGCTCTGCTGCCGTCCATCCCTGCGGGCGCGCAGTCGGTGGCGCAGGGCCCTGCCGCAACCGCCGGCAGCATCTCCTTGCCGGTCGTCGTGCGTGACAATAAAGGCGCGCTTGTCACAACCCTCAAGCCCTCCGACGTAAGCCTCTCCGTTGACAACCAGCCGCTCAAGCTCAGTGGCTTCTCCATTCAATCCGGCCAGCCCTTTCTCCTCGGCCTTCTGGTCCAAACCACGCATGGCATGGAGGGGGCGCGCGCTGATGTGAAGGCCGCCGCGGCAAAGTTCATCGACCAGATGCTCCTGGGCTCCAATCAGGGCGGTACAAAGCCAAGCGAAGCCTTTCTCATCCACTTTGACCGTGACGTGGAGCTGCTCTCCGACTTCACGGCAAAACCCGCGGATATTCACCGGGAGCTTGATACGCTTGGTCCCACGCAAATCACCCGTCACGACCGCGCGCCGGGGCCGGACGATGAGGGCGGCCAGGTGTCGACCGGTGCGAATGTTGGAGGATTCAGCGGAACACGGACCAGCAATACGCTCTACGACGCCATCTTCCTCGCCGCCGATGAACTGATGAAGACCCGGGATGGACGCAAGGCGCTGATCATCTTCTCTGACGGCGTTGACCGCGGCAGCAAGGAGAACCTGACGGATGCAATTGAAGCCGCCGACCGTGCCAACCTCACGCTCTACACAATCTTTTTCCGCGGTGAGGAGGCTCGCCAGGGCTTCAATGGGTTGCCCGGCCAGAACAACGGCCACCATGGTGGCATCGGCTTCCCTGGCGGCTGGCCGGGCGGCGGCGGAAGCCACCCCGGCGGCAGCAACGAACCCAAGCCGGCCATCGACGGGAAAAAAATCATGCAACAACTGGCCGATCGCACCGGGGGCAGCTACTTCGAGGTTAAAAAGAAGGATTCCCTCAGCGAAGCCTTTGCCGGGATTGCCACCGAGCTCAATGCGCAGTACCTGCTGACCTTCACGCCCGAGAAGCCGGACCCGGACGGCGGCTATCACAAGATCACACTCAAGACCAGCGACACAAGCCTGAAGCTCCAGACCCGCGAAGGCTACTACGCTCCGACTCAATAGCGGGGTTGCGCACAATTGCATTCACCCGGGGTGCCCACTCCCGGTGAGTGCCCCGGCCGCAACGTCTCTCGCGCTCACCCCCAGGTGAATTCAATCGGCTTGTCCACCTCCGGGTGCAGGCTCCTGTGCACAGGGCAGGTGTGGGCGGCGCGTTCCAGTTTGATGCAGTCAAGCTCAGAGTGCTGGTGCGGCACATGGACCTTGACACCGAGGCGCTTGATCATTCGATGGGGCAGGT
>JAJXXN010000150.1 GCA_021781075.1 Acidobacteriota bacterium
GCATCGGCGTCCTGCGCAATGCACGCATCGGCATCGTCGGCTCCATCATTCTCGGTCTCGGACGCGCCCTCGGCGAAACCATGGCCGTCACCATGGTCATCGGCAACCAGCCCACCGTCCCCACCTGGCATGACCACTCCTTGCTCGCCGCGGGCAACACCATGGCATCGGTCATCGCCAACGAGTTCAGCGAGGCCGCCGGTGATCTTCACCTCAGCGCCCTCATCGAAATCGGCCTGGCACTCTTCATCGTCACCATCATCGTCAATGCCATTGCCCGCCTGCTGGTCTGGGCTGTCACCCGCGGCGCGCCGGCGCGGGCCCATTGAGGAGCGCAAAGACCATGGCCACGGCAAACAACAACACGCGCTACCTGCTCCGCGACCTGACCGACAAACTGGCCAGCACCCTCGCTGTGCTCGCCACCCTGCTCGTCATCGCGCCCCTCGTCGCCATATTCGTCTACCTCATCTACAAGGGCGCCAGCTCCGTCAACCTTGCCTTCTTCACCCAAATCCCCGCGCCGGTCGGTGAAGCCGGCGGCGGCATGGGAAACGCCATCGCTGGCTCGCTTCTCATCCTCCTCATGGGCAGTTGCATCGGCGTCCCCATCGGCATCAGTGGGGGCATCTTCCTCGCCGAGTTCGGCCGTGGCACAAAAATTGCCAACGCCATCCGCTTCACCGCCGATGTGCTCAACGGCGTCCCCTCCATTGTCATGGGCATCGCCGTCTACTCCCTTGTCGTCAAGCCGCAGGGCCATTTCTCCGCCTTCGCCGGGGGCGTCGCCCTCGGCATCATGATGGTCCCCACCATCATGCGCACCACCGAGGAGATGCTCCTCATGGTTCCCAACGCCATCCGCGAAGCCGCCCTCGGCCTCGGGCTTCCCAACTGGCGCTCCGTCCTCTCCATCACCTTGAAGACCGCCTCGCCCGGCATCATCACCGGCTGCATGCTCGCCTTCGCGCGCGTCGCCGGTGAAACCGCGCCCCTCATCTTCACCGCCTTCGGAAACTCCTTCTGGAACTGGCATCCCAATGAGCCCACCGCCGCGCTCCCGCTCCAGATTTACGTCTTCGCCATCTCACCGTATGATGATTGGCATCGCCTGGCCTGGGCTGGCGCGCTCGTCCTCATCGTCCTTATCGTCCTGGCCGTCTCCCTGGTGCGTTATGTCACCAGCCGCGGCGTCATGAAGGGAGCAAGTTAAAGTGGGTGTCGGTATTGAAGTCTCCAACCTGAATGCCTGGTACGGCGCCAACCATACGCTGCAGGACATCAGCCTGCGCATTCCCCCCAACCAGGCCACCGCACTCATCGGCCCCTCCGGCTGCGGCAAGAGCACCTTCGTGCGCTGCCTCAACCGCATGCACGAGACCAACCCCATCGCCCGTGTCACCGGCTCGGTCCGCATCGGCGATCTCGACATCTACAAGGACGCCAAGCCCGTTGAAATCCGCCGCCGCGTCGGCATGGTCTTCCAGCGCCCCAACCCCTTCCCCACCATGTCCATCTACGACAATGTCGCATCCGGCCTCAAGCTCAATGGCTTCCGCAACCGCCGCGCCCTCGATGAGATTGTCGAAAAATCACTGCGCAACTCCGCCCTCTGGGACGAGGTCAAGGATGACCTGCGCAAAAAATCCGGCGCCAGCCTCTCTGGCGGCCAGCAGCAGCGACTCTGCATCGCACGCGCCCTCGCCGTTGACCCCGAGGTGATCCTGATGGACGAGCCCGCCTCCGCCCTCGATCCCGTCTCCACCTCCAAAATCGAGGACCTCATCTTCGAGCTCAAAACCCACTACACCATCGTCATTGTGACGCATAATATGCAGCAGGCCGCCCGTGTCGCAGAAAAAACCGGCTTCTTTCTCAACGGCCGCCTCGTCGAGTTCGACTCGACCCACAAAATTTTCACCAACCCGAGCGACAAGCGCACGGAAGATTACATCACGGGCAGGTTTGGATGACACGCATTCGTTTTCAACGCAGCCTCGATGAACTCAAGGAGCAGTTGCTGGTCATGGCCGGCCTGGCCGAGCAGTCCATTCAACGCGCCACCGAGGCGTATCGCACCCGCGACCATTCCATCTGCGACCTCGTCATGCGCAGCGAGACCGCCATCAACCGCCTCGAGCGCGAAATCGACCAGGCCGCCCTCGACCTTCTCGCCATGGAGCAGCCCATGGCCATCGACCTGCGCTTCATCCTCAGCGTCATCAAGATCAACGCCGACCTGGAACGCGTCGGCGACGCCGCCAAGAGCATCGTCGAGCGCGTGCACAGCATGGAATCGATGCCCAACATCGACCTGCCCGTCGACATACCCAAAATGGCCGCGCTCGCCGCCTCCATGGTCCGCAAAAGCCTGCAGGCCTTCATCGAGGGGGATGCGGAAATTGCCGAAAGCGTCCTCACCATGGACGATGCCGTCGATGCCATGAACCGCGCCGCCCACACCGCCCTCACCCGCGTCATGAGCGAGGAGGGCCACAACGCCCCCCAGGCACTCAACGCGCTCATGATCAGCCGCAGCCTCGAGCGCGTGGCCGACCACGCCACCAACATCGCGGAAGACGTCATCTTCTGGGTCAAAGGCGACGATGTCCGCCACTCCAAAAGCATTGCCAAAAGCGAGCAAAAAGCCGCCGCCAAGGCCGCCGCACAGGCTGCCAACGGGCAAATGGACGCGCCCGCGGAGGATAAGCCCACGGAGTAAAAATCCCTTGGCTGGTTTGCTCAATCATCTGAAGGAGTGGGATTACTTCGCCATGGGTTTTGCTGTTGAACTCATGGCGCCTTCTGGATCAATAAATACAATGCACGCTGTGCCGCCAGCGCCATCCCACTCTCTTTATTTCAGCAACTCGCCGTCCACCGCCGCGTCCACGCCCTCAACGGCAGCCGGACGAAACCATCCCCAGCCATTCTTTACCGCCGCCTCCAGCAATGCCGGCGACGGGTTGATCGGGAACGCGTTCCTCGCAATCTCCAGCATCGCCAGGTCGTGGATTGAATTGCCAAACACCGCATCCGGCGCATTCAATCCCGCCCGCTTCAATGCTTCCGCCTTGCCCTCGTCTGTCGGCACATCCACAATCTCATTTTGCAAAATACCGTTTTGAACCTTCACCTCAGCGGCCAGAATCCGGCCCTCGGCAATCCCGAACCGCTCCACCCCCGCGGCAATCACCCACTTGTTCGTCGAACTCACCGCCCACAGATCCACGCCGCGGGCGCGCAACTTCGCAATCAGGCCCTCCATCTCCGCAAACACGCGCGGCCCCACAAACTCATCCACATACCGCGCCGCCGCCGTGCGAATCTCCTGCTCGCGAAGCCCCGCATACATCTGCGTCATCTCGCCGCAAATCGCCGCCTCGCTCACCTCGCCGTTCCGGTAGGCGCGGTGGCGCGTGTCAATCCAGTCGCTGGTCTCGCGTGATACCAGGCCCTTCTCCATCGTCCACAGCATGAAGCCGTATCCGGCATCGCCGCCCCACAATGTCCCATCGCAGTCAAACACCGCTGCCTGCGCATCAAGCGCAAGCACCCGCTCTTCCAACTCCACCGCGCTCAACTTGTTTTTCCCAGTCAAAATCTCTGCCAAGGTTCATCCTTTGTTGCAAGCTTGCCTTCTTCCATTCTCTCTTAATTGCACTTCTTTTGCACGTGGCTGATGATGAACCTTCGATAAACAATGGGCAACCGCCACGTTGCCGTTTTTGATTCCTGATCAGGTTGGTTCAATGCATTGCCCCCGCAACGGCACAGGCCGGGCGCGCTGCGGATAATGAGTGCATGGGCACAGATGCCAATCCGCTGCCAATACGCGACTACCTCAACTATCTCCGCATCGAGAAGGGACTGCGCCCGCTTACCTGCGAGGCATACGAAAGCGACCTCAATATCTTTTCCGAATTCCTGGAGGCCCGCCACGGTATCCTGCTCACCGCAACGGGCGGCGATGTGGCCGCATTCCTCGGGCATCTGCGCACCCACAACATCGACTCCCGCTCCATCGCGCGCAAGCTCAGTTGCCTGCGCGGTTTCTACAAATGGCTGCTTGTCGAGTGCCGCATCCACCACGACCCCACCATCAACATCGAGTCGCCCAAGGCCTGGAAGGTGCTGCCCAAGTCCCTCGCCGAGCCGGAGATAAACGAAATGATGGGCAGGGCGGCATTGGCCGCCTCGCATCCCCAGGCGCGCGCCATCGATCTTCGTGACCGCGCCATGGTCGAGCTTCTCTACGCCGGCGGACTGCGCGTCTCCGAACTCACAGGCGTTTCCACCAGCGATCTCTCGCTCGAACAAGGCCGCATTCTTGTCCGCGGCAAGGGCGACAAGGAGCGCATTGTGCCCCTCGGCCGCGCCGCTGTCGATGCCCTCGGCCTCTACCTCCGCGAAGGCCGCCCCCATCTTGCGCGCATATCCTCCTCACGCACACGACGCGCTGATTCAGCCCGCCTCTTCCTCAGCCTCCGCGGCATGCCCCTCACCCGCCAGTGGATTTGGCGGATTGTCAAGCACGCCAACCCATCCGCCAGCCCGCACATGCTGCGCCACAGTTGCGCCACCCACATGGTCGAGCACGGTGCGGACCTCCGCTCCGTCCAGCTTCTCCTCGGCCACGCCGACATCTCCACCACGCAGGTCTATACACACCTCGCCCTCGGGCACCTGAAAACCGTTCACCGCCAGTACCACCCCCGCGCCAAGCGCGCTCCCTCCGCACCGGCGCAACCCGCCGAAGCCAATCCTTTCGGGGCCGCATCATGACCGCCGCCACCGTGCATGAACTTGAATCTGCGCCCGACCTCCCATCGACAAACGCGGCCGGGCTCATTCACGCCTATCTGCGAATGCTGGCGAATGAGCGGGGCTCCTCGCCGCACACCCTCCGCGCCTATGGCCGCGAATTGAACTCCTTCGCCGCATTCCTCCAGCAAAATCTCGGCCCCCGCCTCGAACCCGCGCAAATCACACACCGTCACATCCGCGCCTATCTCGGCACACTCTACGAGCGCGGCCTTGCCAAATCCTCCGCCGCGCGCGCACTCGCCGCCATTCGCGGTTGGTTCCAGTGGCTCGCAAGGCACGCTGTCGTCGGGCAGAACGTCGCCAAA
>JAJXXN010000059.1 GCA_021781075.1 Acidobacteriota bacterium
ATGATGTCGGGCCTGTCAGACCTGTCTGACGGGTCCGACAACCCAACCCCAAGGAGGCTACGATGCCAGATGCAAAATACGATGCCGTCATCGTCGGTGCGGAGCACGTTTGCATAGATCGCCATGGCACGCTCGAGCGCCGAGCATGAAGCCTTCATGCAGCAGCAGGAGTCTTCCTTCAACAGCGCGATGAACAATGCCTGGGCCTCGATGGACGCCCGCACCACGGCGGCTTCGGATTGGGTTGACTACGCGCTGGACCAGCAGACCGTGACCGGTGTGGACGGAACCGTAAAAATTTCAAATGCCTACTCCCAAACCTGGTCGGATGGGCAGGGAGATTGGTATCAGACCAATGACCCGAACGAAAATCCTAACGGGGAATTGGAAGGGAATTGGACACAGACAATGGTCGTGCATGGCAATGGTGAACCCAGGTAGCGATGGGGTGATGCACAAGAACCGTTGATTGAAATCAGGGATCATCCCATCGTCGAGGATGATCCCTTTTTCGTGCCCTGGGCTTCCCGAGCGACTCGGCACGCGGCCTAGGGGGGGGCAATCACCTTAAAAGGGATTGAAATTACTGTGCGCCGTGTTCGCGGACAATGGCGACAGAGGCGGAAGCACCCACGCGGTTGGCCCCGGCCTCGAGCATTTTTTTGATGTCGACCAGTGTGCGGATGCCGCCCGAGGCTTTGACGCCGCAACGCGCGCCTGCTACGCCGCGCAGCAGCGCTACATCGGCGGCGGTGGCGCCGCCGGATGAAAAACCGGTGGATGTCTTGAGAAAATCAGCGCCGGCATGGATGGCGATTTCAGAAGCGCGGAGTTTTTCCTCGACCGTGAGCAGGCAGGTTTCAAGAATGACCTTGAGGATGGCGCCGTTGTGGTGGGCAACGTTGGCGGCGGCGCGGATATTGCGCTCGACGGCCGTGTGGTCGCCGCTTTTCAAAAGCCCGACGGGTAGGACCATGTCCAGTTCGCGCGCGCCGAGTTTGACCAGTGCGGCCGCCTCCTGTCGAAGGGTGGACGACAGGCCGGCGCCGAGTGGAAAGCCAATCACAACTCCCACCGGGACGCCACTGCCATTGAGGCGGTCCACCACGAGCGCGGCCCAGCAGGGATTGACCATGGCGCATGCGAAGCGATACTGGATGGCTTCATCGCAGAGTTTTTCTACTTGGGTGCGGGTGGCGTCCGGCTTGAGGAGGGTGTGGTCAATGACTGCGGCCAGGGATTGCGCGCTTGCCATGGCCTTGGCAGTGAATGCGGCGGCGTCGAAGAAGCCATTGTCGAACTCCAGCTCAGCGTTACTGATGGGGTGAGCCTTGGACATGGCTGCGCACTCCTGAAAATGGATCCTGCGGGCATGGAAACTGGCCTGCCCGGAGTTGAGTATACGACACTCCGGTGGAGGCGGTGTGAAAGGCGGAGGTTATTAACTGGTGGTGTTCTCCGGCGGCATGAGGCAAATATCCGGCAGGTTGCGGTAGCGCTCGGCGTAATCCATGCCGTAGCCGATGACGAAGAGGTCGGGGATGGCGAAGCCCACGTAATCGGCCTCGATTTTTTCAACGCGGCGCGAGGGTTTGTCGAGCAGGGTCGCGATGCGGAGGGACTTGGGTTTTTGCTGTAGGAAGAGCTTGCGCAGGTAGCTCAGCGTTAGGCCGGTGTCGAGAATGTCCTCGACAATGAGGACGTTTTTACCCTCGATGGATTGGTCAAGGTCCTTGATCATTTTGACGGCCCCCGAGGAGTGCTGGCCCTTGCCGTAACTGGAGACGGAGACGAAGTCAAAGGTGGCGTCCACGTCGATGTGGCGGGAGAGGTCGGCGAGGAATGGCGCGGCGCCCTTGAGCACACCGACCAGGACGAGCTTCTCATTCGCGAGGTCGCGGGTGATTTGCGCGCCGAGTTCGGCAACGCGGTCGGCGATTTGCTGGCGGCTATAGAGGACAGGGAGACCTGCGGCGATCGACTGGGTCATGCTGACAGTATCGCGCAGCGGCGGATTTTGCGTGGCGTCGGATTGTGAAAAACGGGGAATTAATTTTGGCCGGATGCGGGCAGGCGGGAAGCCGTGGAGGGGCAATCTATACTCATAGGAGTATGGTTCCTTATTTGCACTTGTTTGGTTTGTCGATTCCGACCTTTGGCTTGATGCTATGGCTGGGGACGATGGTGGCGGCATGGCTGATGGATCGCGCTTTTCGCCGCGAAAAGCTGACCCAGGACGCGGTGGTGGTGGTGGCCGTGACGCTGGTGGCGGGCGTGATTGGTTCGAAACTGTGGCATGTGCTGGATACGCCAAGCGAGTTCAGGATCGAAGGCTGGCGGGTTCTTTGGAGCTCCGCGGGCTTTGCATGGTATGGCGGCGCAACGCTCGGCATTGCAACGCTGATCTTCCTCGGCTGGAAGATGAAGATTGGCGCCATCCGCATGCTGGACCTGGCGTCGCCCTCCGCGGCCATTGGCTATGGCGTGGGCCGCATCGGCTGTTTGCTTTCGGGCGACGGGTGTTATGGAGTACCGACGAAGCTGCCTTGGGGGATGAGTTTCCCCAATGGCCTTGAGCCGACCACGGAGCACGTGCACCCCACGCCGCTCTATGAGTTTTTGATTGGGATATTGATTGCCTGGTGGTTGTGGCGGAGGATGGGCAAGGGATTTTCGACCGGTGCCATTGTCGGCCAGTACCTGATTCTTTCCGGGCTGGCACGCTTCCTGGTTGAGTTTATCCGCCGCAACCCGCATGTGTTTTTGGGATTGTCGAATGCGCAATTGGCGAGCCTGGGCTCGGTGGTCGTGGGCGCCGTACTGGTGCTTTGGTCACGGCGGAGCAAGCCGGTTGCTGCGAATTAAAGAAAGCTTTTGAGAAACCGCTGGGCCTCGTGCCATTGGGGAAAGAGTTTTTCCTCGGCGCGGAAGGCTGCGGAGTGCACACAGCGGCGAGTGCCGCGGGTTTTGACGGGATGCTTGAGGTGAAGCATCTCGTGATAAAGAAGATATTCAAGCACATAAAGCGGGCAACTGGGGCGGTCAAATATGCGGCTGACAACTATGGTGTTGTGCGCGGCGTCATAATGGCCAAGAAGTCGGCGCGCCGCCTGCTCGCTCCAGGTGAGGATGGGGCGGCCCATCAAGCCGTTAAAGTAACGCAGGTTCAAATCATCAAAGACAGTTTCAAGGTTGAAATAGCGGCCTTCCGGGCCGAGGTTGATTTTGCGCCCGCGAATGCGGCGTATCTTTTCGGTTTTTTCACTGATGGCGGCGCTTGATGTGTAGCGCCGGTAGCGCAGGTTTTGCCGCGGGTCAATGGGCTTGCGATAGAGCTTGGCGAGCAGGATGTGCGCGATGGAGCGGAGGACAGGCTCGGGCGCGTCCTCCAGCAGGTCGGAGAGTGAGGCATGAAGAATGCCCTCCTTGAGCTGGATGCGCGTGTTGAGCGAGGTGTAACGCTTGAAGCGAACCTGGATTTCGGGCATGGGCGCCCGCGGGCGGAGGGTGCGGTACTCCTCGGCAAAGAGGGCGGCGGGATTGGTGCTCACAGAATTGAGGCTAGCATATTGCAAATGGGGAAATACAATGCGGGCGCTGGGCCACGCGCGCGAAGCCTGCCGGAGCAGTATATTTTTTTGATGGCCTCGCGGTATTTGGGGCGCACGGGCTTATTTTTGCAGCACGGCGATCCGTTGCTTTGCCTGCCATTCCTGGTTGGGGAATTTGCCTGCTGCTGCGGCGAGGAAGGTTTTGTAGGCGGCTATGGCGCTTTTTTTGTCATGCAGTTCGTCATATGCGGCGGCGCGCAGGAAGAGCGTGGCGGGAGTTTCCGGCAGCAGGGCGGCGCGTTTTTCAAGCGCGTCGATGGTGGTTTGCGGCTGCTGGGTGCGTGAGGCCGCAAAGGCCAGACCGGCCCACGCGTCGCCATTGTTGGAGTCCAACTTCGAGGCCTTTTGAAAGGCGGTGAACGCCTCCCCATATTTCAACGCATGGATGAGGTTTTGGCCATGGTCGACGAGCACAACTGGGTCGTCGGGGGTTGCGGCGAGTAGTTGGAGGCAGAGCTTGTCTGAGTTTTCATAATCGCCGGCAGTGGCGTAAACCTGCTCCAACATGCGCTCGATGGTCGTGTCCTTGGGGTGCGCTGCGTAAAGCTTTTCGAGCACAGGCAGCGCCTCGGCCTTGTCCTCGGCAACCAGCACCGTCGCGTACTGCGCATTGAGCGCCGCATCATCGGGAGATTTGGCCAGCGCGTCATGAAGCAGTTGCTCCGCCGCGGCGTATTGCTTTTGCTGGATAAGAAGATGCGCGAGCCCGGCATTGGCCTCGGCATTCTCCGGGTTTGTTTTCAGCACGCGGCGATAGGAGCTTTCAGCGCCGTTGAGGTCGCCCGTGGCCAGCGCGAGCTCTGCCGCAAGCAATGTGTCTTCCGTCGTCTCGGGCGAAAGTTTGAGGGCGGCGGTGAGGTCGTTGGAGGCGGTGACGGCATTGCCGCCGGGCTGTCCGGGCGAATCAATGGCTGCGAGCGCACGCCAGGCGCGCGCCTTCATGGCGTCGCCCATCTCGCCGGAGTCGAGGGTGGTGGCCGCAATCAGTTCGGGCCGGGCTTCGGCAGCCTTGCCGATGCGCGCAAGCAGCAGGCCGAGCGAAAGATGGGCGCGGAAGGATTTGGGGTCCGCGTCGACGGCGCGGCGGTAATAGGAGAGCGCGTCACTGGTTTGGTTCAGCGAATCAGCGACGTAGCCGGCATCAAAGAGGGCGCGCGGGTCGGTGGGGTTGAGCTTGAGGTAGTCGTTGAGCTTGAGCCCGGCCGATTGCCAATCGGACTGGACGATCGCGGCCTCGGCGGCGTCGAGTTGGGCGGAGGCGGCAGGTGCGGAGTCCACATTGGCCGGGGCGTTTTGCGCAGCGAGGGAGAGAGGTGCAACCAGAAGTAAAAAGAGCGGGAGTGTGATTGATTTCAACAATGAATCCTCGAATCTTTAGTGTATAACCCCTGCAGTTAGGAGTGTAACGGGGCGCTTCACGTCGCGCATATAATTAAATCTGGCAGACCCTACCCAAGCTGCTCAATGGAAGGCAGGGAGGGTCGCGAATCCTTCCCCGGTGCTGAAACTTG
>JAJXXN010000089.1 GCA_021781075.1 Acidobacteriota bacterium
CGCAAGCGGATTGTGCATTCGGTGCTTTATCTGGTGGCGGGATATGTGGTGGCGGTGATTTTTGCGCCGAAGCTGTATTTGATTTTGCAGGCGCCGCTGAACCAACTGCATTTGCAATTGAATTTCACGCACCCGGTGGACCTGGTGAACCTGCGCTACATCCAGATCCCGCTGGTGGGCGGGGCGATACTGGCCGCGCCGTTCATCCTGTTCCAACTGTGGCTCTTCATCGCGCCGGCGCTCTATGCGCATGAGAAGCGTTATGTGATCCCGTTCATGGGCTCGGCGATTGTGCTGTTCCTCGGCGGCGCATTCCTGGGATACTATTTTGTTTTTCCCGGGCTGCTGAAGTTTTTAATCTCGGACCTCGGCTCGCAGTTGGGCGTGCACCCGCTGATCAGCATCGAGGAGTACACGGGATTTTTCTTTGCTTTGATCCTGGGCATGGGCGCGACCTTTGAGCTGCCGGTGGTGATGGTGTTTTTGGCGATGTTCGGGATCGTGAGCCCGGGATTTTTGTGGCGTCACATCCGCTACGCGATTTTGATGATTTTCATCATTGCCGCCATCATCACGCCCACGCCGGACATCACGACCATGTGCGTATTCGCCTCGCCGATGATGGTGCTTTACCTGGTGGGGATTGCCGGCGCCTGGTTTGTGCACCCCTCGCGCAGGAAGAAAAAGGAGAAGGCAGCATGAGGATTTTTGTGGCGCTGGCGGCGGTGGCGTTGGCGCTGCCCGCTGCGGCGATGGAAGCGCAGGGCGGGTTCAACGGCGCCAAGGCGCTGGAGTATGCGCGGGAGTTTGTGTCGATAGGGCCGCGTTGGCCGCTAAGCCCCGGGCATGCGAAGGCCGAGGCCTTTCTGCGCGAGGCGTTCAAGCACGACAAGCTGGAGGAGGACGCGTTCACGGCGAACACGCCGATTGGGCCGGTGCCGATGCGGAATTTCATCGTGCGCTTCCCGGGCAGGAAGGCGGGCGTGATTGTGCTGGCGACGCACTACGAGACGAACTATTCGCTGAAGAACATCCATTTTGTCGGCGCCAATGACGGCGGCGCGACGACCGGGCTGCTGATGGAGATTGCGAACCACCTGCGCGGGCACATTCTGGAGGGCCCAAGCGTGTGGCTGGTTTTTTTTGACGGCGAAGAGGCGATCCAGGATTGGTACTCGATGGGGGGGATGGACAACACCTACGGGAGCCGGCACCTGGCGGCGAAGTGGGGCGCGGATGGGACGTTGAAGGAGATCAAGGCGTTCATCCTGACGGACATGATTGGCGCCAAGGACCTGGACGTGGAGAAGGAATCGCGCGACACGGGCTGGCTGGTGAAGCTGGTGGCGGAGGCGGCGAAGAAATACCACGTGGAGGGCCATTTCTTCCGCAAGGAGGAGCAGATAGAGGACGACCACCTGCCATTTGTCCAGCGCGGCGTGGCGTCGATCGATTTGGTGGATATAAATTATGGGCCGAACCAGAGCTACCATCACACGGACAAGGACACGATGGACAAGCTGAGCGCGCAGAGCCTGACCATTGACGGCGAGGTCATTCTTGAAACCATCCGCCTGCTGGGCGCAAAATAACACGGACTGACAACAGGGAACTGGGGACTGTAATCTGGTTCCATGATTGCCGGGGCAAGCTGGGCGTGGTGGCTGGGCTTTCACGCGGTGGTGTTGTTGCTCATCGGTGTGGATGCGCTCTTGCCGGGCGAGCGCAGCCAGCGCATTGCCTGGGCGTGGACGGCGGGGCTTGCGGCGCTGGCGGCGGCTTTCGCGCTGTGGGTGGCGGCGGCGTTCAATCATCAGACGGCGCTTGAGTTTGTGGCTGGCTACACGATTGAAGCCTCGCTGAGCGTCGACAACCTATTTGTCTTCCTGGTTTTGTTCGCGGGCTTCCGGATTTCGGCGGCGCGGCAGCGGCGCGTGTTGGGCTGGGGCGTGCTGGGCGCGGTTGCGTTGCGCGCGCTGTTTATTGCGGGCGGCGTGGCGCTGCTGAAGAATTTTGCATGGGTGAACTTTTTGTTTGCGGCGCTGCTGCTCTACGCGGCGTGGAGGATGCTGCGTGGCGGCTCGGCGCACGCAGCCGTGCCGGGGTGGATCCGGAAGATGCAGCCGGCGGCGGGCTCGCTTTTGCCGGTGATTGTGGCTGTCGAAGTGACGGACCTGCTCTTTGCCGTCGATTCGATTCCCGCGGTGTTGGCGGTGAGCCATAATCCCTTTGTGGTTTATACGTCGAACATTGCGGCGGTGCTGGGATTGCGGTCGTTGTACTTCGCGTTAAGCGCGTGGTTGGACCGGTTGCGCTATCTGCATTATGGCTTGGGCGCGGTGTTGGGATTTGTGGCGGTGAAGATGATTGCCTCGTGGTGGGTGGAGGTGCCGGTGGATATTTCACTGGCGGTGATTGCGGGAATTGTTGGCCTGTGCCTGCTGGCGGGCCTGGTTGCGCGTGGAGGAACAAGCGGCAAGGGCTGAAACCGTTCATGAAGCGTAGATTGTCGACCGGGGTCACCCGCCACGAGGCCCTTGGGTGAAGCAAGCGCCAATTTCATGAAATTGCTACCACACTGAAAAGTTGACGCGGTCGAGCCTGAGGCTGGAGTGCTTGAGAAACTTCGCGTCATCGCGCTTTGGAAAATCATTCCTGTAATGTGCGCCGCGGCTTTCTTCCCTTGCAAGCGCTGAGAGCAAAATCGCGCGGGCGACAATGCCGAGCGATTGCGCCTCAGAGAGTCGGCGTGAGCCTTTTCCGGCGGCGATGAGCGCGTCGATGGCTGCGGTGTAGCCGGCGAGGGCGTTGAGCCCGGCCTGCATGGCGGATTTGTCGCGCAGCAAACCTGCGTGCCGCCACATCAGCCGGCCGAGCGAGGCAATGTGCGCCTCGAGCGCGGCTTCTTCCGCAGCGGCAAGTTGCCTTGGTTGTGCCGGTTCATCGGCGAACTCATCCAGCGTGGCGCCTTCCGAGTCCTCGCGCATGGCGCGGGCGGCGCGCGCGCCGAAGACGAGGCCCTCGAGCAGTGAGTTTGACGCCAGTCGGTTGGCGCCGTGGACGCCGGTGCAGGCGGCTTCGCCGGCGGCGTAAAGGCCGGCGATGGAGGTGCGGCCGTCGAGGTCGGTGCGGATGCCGCCCATCAGGTAATGCGCGGCGGGGCGGACGGGGATGAGGTCGCGCGCGAGGTCGAGGTTGAAGCGGGCGAGCGTGGCGCTGATGCCGGGGAAGCGGTGGCGCAGATCGATGGTGAGATGGCGGAGGTCGAGGTAGACGGGGAAGGAATCGCCTGGATTCGAGCCGAGTCCCTCGCGGGCGATGGCGCGGGCGACAACGTCGCGCGGGGCGAGTTCGGCAAGCGGGTGAAGCGCAGGCATGAAGCGCTCGCCACGATGGTTGCTGAGCCATGCGCCTTCGCCGCGGAGGGCTTCGCTGAGGAGAAAGCGCGGGGCGCCGTCGATGGCGAGTGCTGTGGGGTGGAACTGGTAGAACTCCATGTCGGCAAGCTCGGCGCCGATGGAGGCGGCGAGTGCGATGCCGTCCCCGGTGGCGACGGAGGGGTTGGTGGTGTCTGAGTAAACCTGGCCGGCGCCGCCCGCCGCGATGAGGGTGGCGCGGGCGGTGATGCAATGGAGATGGTTTTCGCGGTCGTATATCTCGGCGCCGATGACGCGGGTGCGGGTGGCGGTGGTGAGCAGTCGCGCGACGGTGGTCCACTCGGCAAAGTGGATGCGCGGGTGGGTTTTGGCGGCGGCGACGAGGGAGCGGCTGATCTCGGCCCCGGTGGCGTCGCCGTTGGAGTGCAGGATGCGCGGATGTGAGTGGGCGCCTTCGCGGGTGCGCATCAGTTCGCCGGAGGCTTCGCGGTCGAAGTTGGCGCCCCAGCGGATGAGCTCGGTGACGCGCGTGGGCCCCTCGTGGATGAGTACTTGGGCCGCGGGCGAGTGGACGAGGCCGTCGCCGGCGGCGAGTGTGTCGGTGAGATGCGGGGCGACGTCGTCGGGCTCGAGGGCGACGGCGATGCCGCCCTGTGCGTAGTGGGTGTTGGACTCTCGGAGGGATTCCTTGGTGACGACGAGGACGGAGGCGGATTCGGCGAGCTCGATGGCGGCGCGGAGGCCGGCGACACCTGCGCCCATGATGAGGAAGTCAACGGAGTGCGGCCATGGGGAAGAGTTTGCCATGAAATTAGAGGCTATCACTTTGGATGCGCGGGGGACGCCAGAGGGTGCGGCGGGGCGTGCGGGCGGCGCGCGGCAACGGACATTAGAATGTGAATATGCAGACGATCAAAGTGGAGACGCCGACGGCGCGCTATGAGGTGCATGTGGGCGGCGGCCTGGTTGCAACGCTGGGCGCGCGGCTGAAAAAACTTTTGCCAAAGCTGCCGCGGCAGGTCTTTGTGGTGACATCGGCGGAGATCTGGGCGCTTTGGGGCGAGGCGCTGCTCGGTTCGTTTCAAGCGGCGATGCTGGCTGAGCCGGTGGCGCTGTTTTTGCCCGCGGGTGAGAAGAACAAGACGCTGGGGAATGTGGAAAAGCTGGCGCGTCAACTGGTGGAGGGCGAGGCGGACCGCGGGTCGCTGCTGATTGCCTTTGGCGGCGGGATTGTGGGCGACGTTTGCGGATTTCTGGCGGCAACCTACATGCGCGGGATTGCGTATGTGCAGGTGCCGACGACGCTTTTGGCGCAGGTGGATTCGAGCGTGGGCGGCAAGACGGGCGTGAACCTGCCGGAGGGTAAGAACCTGGTGGGCGCGTTCCACCACCCGCTGGCGGTTTATGCGGACGTGGATGTGCTGGGGACGCTTGATGAGCGGGAACTGCGCGCGGGTTTGATGGAGAGCGTGAAGGCGGGGTTTATCCGCGACCGGTCGCTGGTGCGGTTTATGGAGGAGAACGCGGAGGCGGTCCTGGCGCGTGACGCGAAGGCGCTGGAGAAGGTGATTGCCGCGTCAGTGCGGATGAAAGCCGAGGTGGTGGGGCTGGATGAACGCGAGGGCGGCCTGCGGATGATTCTGAACCTGGGGCACACGCTGGGCCATGCGATTGAAGCGGCGACCGGATACAAGGCGATGCTGCACGGGGAGGCGGTGGGCTGGGGGATGATTGCGTCGCTGCATGTCGGGGTGAAGCGGCGGTCGATCACGCCGAATGAGGCGGCGCGCATGGAGGCGCTGATCCACAGGTATTGCCAACTGCCGCGGTTCAAGGTGAGCGCGGCAAAACTGCTGGAGGCGGCCACGGGCGACAAGAAGAATGTGGGCGGGGTGAAGCGGTTTGTGGTCCCGGTGGGCGTTGGCAATGCCGCGGTGCTTGAGGACTTAAGCGGCGCGGAGCTGGAGGCGGCGGCAAAGTTCATGCTGGCGCAGGCAGCCGAGGGGAGCGTGCTCTGATGGCCAGGGGAGCGCGGCCAGAGGGTGCGGTGGATGAGGCGGGCGCGGCGCGTGCCGTGCAGCAGATGTTCAACTCGATTGCCCCGCGTTATGACCTGCTGAACCACGTGCTCTCAGCGAATGTGGACCGGCTCTGGTGGCGGCGGACGGCGCGTCGGTTCAAGGAAGTTCTGGCGCGGCGCGAATCCGAGGTGCTGGACATATGCTGCGGCACGGGGGATATGACGCTGGCGCTGGCGAAGTTGCGGCCCAAGGGCGGGCGGCCATTGATAGCCGCGGACTTTGCGCACGCCATGCTGTCGCGGGGCGTGGAGAAGTTCAAGGCGCACGGGGCGAATGTGCTGGCGGTGGAGGCGGATGCGCTGCAATTGCCGGTGGGCGACTCAAGCCTCGACCTGATTGTGAGCGCGTTCGGGTTCCGCAACCTGAACAACTATGAAAATGGCCTGCGGGAGTTTCACCGCGTGTTGAAGCCGGGCGGCCAACTGGGGATTCTGGATTTCAGCGAGCCGGGCGGGTGGACAGGGAAGTTGTACGCGGTGTACTTCCGGCGCATATTGCCGGCGATTGGGCGCATGGTCTGCGGTGAGGCGGGGCCGTACAATTATCTTCCCGCGTCGGTGGGCAATTTTCCGCCCCCTGCTGAGATGTTGGCACTGATGCGGAAGGTTGGGTTTGACGAGGCGTCGTGGACGCCTTACACGTTTGGCATTGCAGGGCTGTATGCGGGAGTGAAGCGGGCGTAAGATGACGCAATTGGAGAGCAACCACACGGAAATGAAGCAGCAGGTGGCGCTGCACTCGCTGCTGGCGGCGCTGGCGCTCACGCTGTTCAAGCTGGCGGCGGGATTGCTGAGCGGATCGCTTGGGGTGCTGTCGGAGGCGGCGCACTCGGGACTTGATTTTGTGGCGACGATGCTGACGTTTTTCTCGGTGCGCGTGGCGGACAAGCCGGCGGACGAGGAGCACAGCTACGGCCACGGGAAGTTTGAGAGCATTTCCGCGTTTGGGGAATCGCTGCTGATGGCGGCGAGCTGCGCGTGGATCATCGTGGAGGCGCTGCGGCGGATCATCCGGCATGAGATGGTGCTGAAGCACTCCGGGTGGGCGGTGGCAGTGCTGCTGCTGTCGCTGACGGTGGATGTTTGGCGGTCGCGGAAGTTGCGTGCGGTGGCGGAGGCGACGGGGAGTGAGGCGCTCAAAGCCGACGCATTTCATTTCTCGTCAGACATCTGGTCGACGGTGGCGGTGTTGTTTGGTTTGAGCGCGAGCTGGGCTGGGGCGGAGTTGCGCATTGGGCCGCTGAAATACGCGGACCCACTGGCGGCGATTGTGGTCTCGCTGCTGATCATGCGGGCTACGTATTATCTGTTGCGCGATACGATGGGGGTGTTGACGGACCGAATCCAGCCGGAGACGCGGATCCAGATCCTGCGCGAACTGCAGGGCGTGCCGGACGTACTGGACGTGGAGCGGTTGCGGGTGCGGAAATCGGGCGCCAAGTATTTTGCGGACTTGACGATCGCGCTGCCGAGGCGCTTTACCTTTGAGCGGAGCAACCTGGTGGTGGCGGATGCGCGGCGCGCGGTGGAGCGGGTGTTGCCGGGCGCGGACGTGGTGATCCACACGGAGCCGCGGGAGACGCGCGCGGAGAGCATTTTTGACCGTGTGAAGGCGGTGGCGGCGCGCAACAACGTGGTGGTGCACGAGGTGAGCGTGCAGCAGGCGGGCGGCGTGGTGCGCGTGGAGCAGCACATGGAGCTCGATGAGCGGATGAGCCTGCGGGCGGCGCATGATTTTGTGAGCCGCGTGGAGGCGGAGATCCTGCGCGCGACGCCCGAGGTGGACGCGGTGCTGACGCACATTGAAAGCGAGCCGGGCACGATTGAGCGGCCGGAGAGCAGCGCGGAGGAGCGGGTTCGGATTGAGGCGGCGCTCAAGCGCGCGGCCGCGGACGAGGCGCTGATCCGCGATGTGCACGAGGTGGATGTGAGCCGGAACGGGGACCATGCGCACGTGAGTTGCCACTGCTCGCTGCCGGACGACCTGGCGATGGGCGAGGTGCACCGGGTCATCACCGAGCTGGAAGACCGCCTGAAGCTGGAGTGCCCGGATGTGTACCGGGTGATGATCCACCCTGAGCCGGAGTCGGACAACCGGCGCTGAGGCGCGCGATACTGTAGAAGGAATCGACCGGGCGGAGCGAAGAGTGCGGCAGAGGTTCATCCATTTTTTTCAAACGGCGTCGTTGGTGCTGGTGCTGGTGGGGATGGCACTGCTCTCGGCGATCACGACCATGCACTTTGCAATCCACGGCCGCGAGGTGACGGTCCCGAACCTGAAGCAGATGACGGTGGCCGACGCGCGGAGCCAGGCGGCGGGAATGGGCCTGGTGCTGGACGTGGACAACCGGTACTATTCGGCGGACGTGGCGGCGGGGCATATTTTGTCGCAGGCACCGGATCCGGGCACGGTGGTGCGGCGGGAGTGGCATGTGCGCGTGGCCGAGAGCCTGGGGCCGCAGAAGGTTGAAGTGCCAAACACGGTGGGGATGGATGAACGGGTGGCCTCGCTGCAGTTGCGCCGCGTGGGGCTCGACGTGGGGGTGCAGGCGCATCTGCCGGTGAGCGGCGTGGCGGAGGGGACGGTGATTGCGCAGGACCCGCCGGCCGGGGCGCGCGGGATTGAGAGCCCGAGCGTGAGCCTGCTGATTGCGGGCGCGAGCGAGGATGCGAATGCGCAGTTGGTGATGCCTTCGCTGGTGGGGCTTCCGGTGACGGCGGCGCAGGCGGAGCTGCAGAAGGACGGGTTTCAGTGCGACAAGCCTGAGTACATTGACGTCTTCGCGCGACAGCAAAACGGAAAGAGCCAGCCGGTGGCGCCGGGCAACGTGGTGGAGCAGGAGCCGGCAGCGGGTTCACGCGTGGACCGGTCAATCACGGTACACCTGGTTGCGGCAAAGTAGGATTATTTTTTTTACTGGACGCGGCGCTCGAGAGCGCAGATAAAAAATCCATCTGAGTTGAATTGGCCGGGCAGGAGCGGGAGCGCGCCTGCCGGGGTGAGCGCTGCCTTGAGCTGCGGGAGCGCGTGCGCGTGGAGGAGGCCGGATGTGGCCAGGGAATCCAGAGCGGGAGCGAGCGTGAGTTGCATGAATTCCGCGGGGCAGGATTTGAGAGCGGCGTCGATGGCGAGTTGGTTTTCCTCCGGCTCAAGCGAGCAGGTGGAGTAGAGGAGCCTTCCACCCGGGCGGAGAGCATGGAGCGCATTGGAGAGGATTTTTTGCTGGCGGGCGGCGTGCGCAGCGAGGGAGGCGGGCGTGAGGCGATGGCGGATCTCCGGGTTGCGGCCGAGGGTCCCGGTGCCGGTGCAGGGGACGTCGGCGAGAACCAGATCGAGGTTCAGCGTGGCGAAGGGCTCGGTTGCATCGGCCTCTTCACAAGAGATGCGCGAGGAGAGTGGGCGTGGATGGGAGGCCATGCGCTGGCGTAGTTCGGCGAGGCGTGGCGGGGAATTTTCCATTGCGGTGATTGCGGCCAGGGGCAGGCGTTCAGCGAGGAGGAGGGTTTTGCCGCCGGGCGCTGCGCAGGCGTCGAGGAGTCTTGGTTGCGGCGATGCGTCGGCGGGCAGAAGCGCGGCGGCAATTTCAGCGACAAGCTGCGAGCCTTCATCCTGAATGCGAAATGAGGATTCGGGCGCTTCGGGAAGCGAGCCGTTGATGAGCCTGCGCGCGGTGGTCAGGAGCGAGCCGGGGGCGAGTTCCGCACCGGCGGCGAGGAGGGTGGATTCAGCATCGGGCGCGATGAGGCGGAGGTTGAGCCCGGGTTGCTGCTGGCCGTGGAGGCAGATTGCATCGGTTATTGCCCCGCCAAAATTATTTGTCCAACGCCCGACGAGCCACTCCGGGTATGCGTCGCGGGGCGCGAGGGCGCGTGATTCCGCCGCATTGGCAGCGAGTTTGCGCAAGACCGCGTTGACCATTCCGGCCGCGAATTTGTGGCCGGAGGCGTGGGTGAGCGCGACGCTTTCATTGATGGCCGCATGTGCCGGGATGCGGTCGAGATGGGTGAGTTGAAAGGCGGCGAGACGGAGCGCGGTGAGCACTTCGGCGTCGAGTTTGGCGTTGGGGCGCGTGAGCAACGGTCGAATGAGCGCGTCGAGCGCAAGCTGCCAGCGGAGTGTGCCGAGGACGAGCGTGGTGGCGAGGTTGCGGTCAACGGGCGCGAGTTTGTCGAGGGCGCGGGTGCGGAGGAGCGAATCGGAGTGGAATTTTGAACCGGGGGCGTTGAGTTTGAGAAGGGCTTCATAGGCGAAGAGCCGCCCGGGCGAGATTTTTTGCTGATTGCCACTGGTGCGCTTCCTCATCATGTCAAAGCCCGAGGATGGTTTGGGGCCCGAGGTGGTGGCCGCGCAGAAACTCATTGGCGGGGATGCGTCGTTTGCCTTCGAGCTGAAGTTCGAGGAGTTCGAGGAGTGAGCCTTGCGCACAGGCGACCAGGAGTTTGCCTTCGGCGGTGGTGATGGAGCCGGGTGCGGCGGTGGTGGTTTCATCGACGGGGGCGAGACGATGGACGATGAGCTTTTTGCCGTCGAGAGTGGTCCATGCGCCGGGCCAGGGTTGAAAGCCGCGCCAGCGATTGTAGAGCTGCTGCGCGGTGTGGGCGGCGAAGTCCATGCGTGCGTCGTCGCGCGTGAGGAGCGGGGCGAGGGTTGCGGCGGAGTGGTCTTGCGGCGCGGGAGTGAGGGAGCCGTCCTCGAGTTGAGCGAGGGTTTGAATGACGAGCGGCGCTCCGGCGGTGGAAAGCGCGGTGAAGAGGTCGGCGGCGGTTTCACCGGGCTGGATGGGGATTGTTTGCTGGAGGAGGATGGCGCCGGTGTCGAGGCCCTCGTCGAGGAGCATGGTGGTGTTGCCGGTGATTCGGTCGCCGTTTGCGACGGCCCATTGGATGGGCGCGGCGCCACGGTATTTAGGGAGCAGCGAGGCGTGGACGTTGATGCAGCCGAAGCGCGGCAACTCGAGCATCCACGGCGGAATGATGCGGCCGTAGGCGACGACGAGGATGGCGTCGGGGGCAAGGGCTTCGAGTTGCGCCCGGAATTCGGCGTTGTTGCGGATTTTTTCAGGTTGGGTGACGGGCAGGCCGGCTGCGAGGGCGGCCTGCTTGACGGGCGGGGCGTGCAGGGTTTGTTCGCGCCCAACAGGGCGGTCGGGCTGGCAGACGACGAGTTGGATTTGGTGGCCGGCGCGGGGGAGCGCTTCCAGCGTGGGGACGGCGAATTGCGGGGTGCCGCAGAAGACGAGCTTCACAGGATTAGTCCCACGTGCCGTCGCGCTGCATTTTGCGGATTTTGCGCAGTGCGAGGTCGCGTTTGAGGGCGCTGATGCGGAAGATGAAAAGCACGCCGTCGAGGTGGTCGATTTCGTGCTGGAGGCAGCGGGATAGCAGGTCTTCGCCGTCGATCTCGAACCACTTTCCGTCGAGGTCCTGTGCGCGGACGCGGACGTGCGCGGCGCGCTGGACCTTCTCGCGAATTTCCGGGAAGCTGAGGCAGCCCTCCTCGTCATAGAGTTTGCCGGAGCGCTCAATGATTTCGGGATTGATGAAGACGCGCTTGTCGGCGGGGTCTTTGCCGCAACTGAGGTCGATGACGGTGATGCGTTTTGCGACGCCGACCTGCTGGGCTGCGAGGCCGATGCCCTGCGAGTGGTACATGGTCTCAAACATGTCGTCGACAAATTTGCGCAGCTCGTCGTTGAACTCGGTGACCGGCTCGCCGGGTTTTTGGAGGATGGGGTCGGGATATTTGACGATCTTGAGAAGCATGGTGGACGAAAATCTCCGGCGCGGTTAGAAGTTGCGAATTTGCCCGAGGTATCCCTCGTAGTTTCGTTTGAGCTCGGTGAGCGAGTCGCCGCCGAATTTCTGCTGCACCTGCTGGGCGATGATGAGGGCGACCATGGCCTCGCCGATGACGCCGGCGGCGGGCACGACGGAGATGTCGGAGCGCTCGTAACTGGCGCTGGTTGCCTGCCGTGTGTCAAAGCGGACGGACTCGAGGGGTTTGCGCAGGGTCGAAATGGGCTTGAGGTAGCCGCGGACAACCACGTCCTCGCCGTTCGAGATGCCGCCCTCGATTCCACCGGCATTATTTTGATGCCGGTGGAAGCGGGTGGGTTTCATGGATTCGTCCTCGGAGTAAAGGATGGGGTCGTGGACCTGGGAGCCGAAGGAGCCGGCGGCGACGACACCGCGTCCGATTTCAACGGCCTTGACGGCCTGGATGCTCATGACGGCAAAGGCGAGGCGCGCGTCGAGGCGCTCGTCCCAGTTGACGTGGGTGCCGATGCCGGGGGGAAGGCCGTGCACGACGACCTCGAAGATGCCGTTGACGGTGTCTCCGGTGCGCGCCGCCTCTTCAACCTCTTCCTTCATGCGCGCTTCTGTGGCCGCGTCGACGCAGCCGAGGACGACCTCGTCCTTTTCGGCGAGCGAGGCAATCTCTTCCCACGCGACGTTGCGGTCCAGCTCAACGCGGGCGACGCGTGTGACGTGGCTGAGGACGTGGATGTTGAGTTCGCGGAGGAGTTCCTTGGCGATGGCGCCGGCGGCTACACGGGCAGTGGTTTCGCGGGCGGAGGAGCGCTCGAGGATGTAGCGGGCGTCGGGAAAGTTGTATTTGAGTGCGCCGGCGAGGTCGGCATGCCCCGGGCGCGGTGAGGCGACGGGCTGGTGGAGTGCGGGGTCGCCGGTTTCAACAGGGAGTTTTTTCTCCCAGTTGGCCCAATCGCGGTTGATGATCTCAATGGCGATGGGCGAGCCGATGGTCTTGCCGTGGCGCACGCCGGATAGGATGTGCGCCTTGTCGGTTTCAATCTTCATGCGGCCGCCGCGGCCATAACCCTGCTGGCGTCGCCAAAGCTCGTGGTTGAGGCGATCGAGCGAGACGGGGACGCCGGCTGGAAGGCCGGAGACGAGAGCGATGAGGGCTTCGCCGTGGGATTCACCTGCGGTGGAGAAACGGATCATTCCCTTTCATTGTAAAGGAATGTTGTTTGGCGCCGGGGATTGACGGCGTGTCGAGCGCGCAAAAATTCATGCGGCACGCCAGAGTTGGACCACTCCGGAGGTGTAGCCTTGCTCCGGGTCAAAGATGGGCGAGGCGGTGATGAAGACGGTGATTTCCTCGCGGTTGCGGTTGAGGAGCCGCGCGGTTCCCCTGCAGGGGCCGTCGAGTCCCATGCGGACGCGGCCCTGCGACGGGTCGGAGGGGGTGAATTTGAGGATGGGGCAGCCGGACTGGATGGATTTTCCCATCAGTTCGGCGGCCTTCCACCCGGTGAGTTTTTCCGCAGCGGGGTTCATCAAACGGATGAAGCCAAGTGCGTCGGTGACGAGGACGGCCTCATCGATGGCGGCGAGGACGCTCTCGATCCAGAGTTTGGCCTGATGGGCCTCGTCGTGTGCCTCCTTGGACTCCGTGACATCGAAGTAGATGAGCCTCATGCCGGTGATGGCGCCATCCGCATCGCGCATGAGGCCGCGATGGATTTGGTAGACGCGGACTTCGCCCTTGGCGGTGTAGATGGTGCGAAAGACCGGGGGCGGCTCGGTGCCAGAGGCAATGACTGCGTGGAAAGCCGCCTGGCTGCGCTCGACCTCGTCAAGAGCCATGAACTCCCAGGGTGTTTGGCCGACCAATTCCCCGCTTGTCATTTGCTGCATGCGGCAACAAGCCCGGTTGACGCGGAGGATGCGGCCGTCGCAGTCCAATTCCATGCAGCCGACCGGTAGCTCGTCAATCAGACACTGGACGGAGTCTTCGTTTTCCAATACTTGCCTCATTTTTTTACCTGCCCATGTTGAATTTGGATTGCAATTTGTTGAGGTCTTCAGCACTTTGGAAGCGGCTGATGGGGATGATTTCAAAGCTGAGCGGGATGCGAAGCATGACGTTGCGCCCGCCGACATTGACGGTGAAGTCGCGGTTGTGGCCGGAGATGCGGTTGAGTTCGGCGGTGAGGATCTGGTCGTTGGCGCGACCATGGACGATGGCAAGGAGCCTGGAGTTGCTCCAGTGGTAGACGCGGTCGTCGGCGTGGAGGGAGTTGGTGATGTAGGCGGCGACGGCGATGAGGCAGTCCTGCACGGCCTCCGCGCCAAAGCGCTGCCCGATGACGTCCATGCAACCAAGCTCGAATTGGACTACGTAACCTTTTCCGCCGGCGGCGAGGATGAGTTCAAGGCGCTCGACTGCGCTGCCGCCGCCAAGCAGACCGGCGGCGTTGTCATTCGAAGTGGAGAGATTGGGGTCGGAGACGCTCATGGCGTCATCGTCGGATTTTCCCTTGCTGGGCGGGGTGAGAAATTTTTCCACCTTGGCATAGAAGTTTTTGATTTCGTCGGCCTGGCTGGTTTCGAGGATTTCCTTGAAGAGGGCGAGCACGATGGGGGAGTTCAAACGCATATGCATGCGCTCGATGCAGGTGCGCAAGAGCAGGCCGGTGAGCGCGCGCCATGCAGAGAGCCGCTCGCGGAGCTGTTCGCGGCTGATATTGCGGTAGAGCTCAAACTCCTGGATCATCCGGCGGACGACCTGCAGTTTGTCGTCCTCGGTGGCGCGGTCGGGGACCTGCAGGGCGAGGCGGGTGATTTCGGTGCGGAAGTTTTTGTATGCGGAGGGGTCGATTTCGGGCATGTTCATGGCCACGCCCTCGGCGAAGAGAGTGAGGAAGCGGCCGGAGATCTCCGCATCCTCAGCAGCCAACTGGCTGGTGCCGGGTTTTTCATCGCCTCGCAACATGCGCGCAGCACTCCCCAGGGAACTTATCGGCAATTTGCCTTGGAACTGCACCAGCGCCGCACGCAGGCGCAGACTGTGCAAGGCAATCGGGGGTGGAGATTGGATTTCACCCGATTGTCCGCTTCCTGTACACTGAAATGTTTAACACCATGAACAAAAAACACTCCATTGGAATCCTTGGCGCCACCGGAATGGTGGGCCAGCGCTTTATACAGTTGCTCGAAGACCATCCGTGGTTCGAGGTCACATGGCTTGCGGCGAGCGACCGCTCGAGCGGCAAGACGTATGCGGAGGCGGCGAGGTGGCGCCTCGATACGCCCTGCCCGGAGCGTATTGCGGCGATGAAGATTGCGCCGGCGGACCCTTCCGGGGCGCCAAAGATCATCTTCGCGGCGCTTGACTCGGAGATAGCGCTGGAGCTTGAGCCGAAGTTTGCCGCGGCGGGTTGCGCGGTGGTTTCCAATTCGAGCGCCTTCCGCATGGCGCCGAGCGTGCCATTGGTGATTCCCGAGGTGAATGCGGGGCACCTGCATTTGATTGAGCAGCAGAGCTGGAGAAAATCCTCGGGCGGGTACATAGTGACCAACCCGAATTGCTCCGCGATCGGGCTGGTGCTGGCGCTGAAACCGCTGGAGGAAGCCTTTGGGTTGGAGCAGATCTTTGTGACGACGATGCAGGCGGTGAGCGGCGCGGGATACCCGGGCGTGCCGTCGCTCGACATACTGGGCAATGTGGTGCCGTACATCAAGAACGAAGAGGAAAAGCTGGAGACGGAGACGCTGAAGCTGCTGGGGCGGCTTGTGGGGGAGGTGGTTGAACCGCTCGCGGCGCGAATGTCGGCGCACTGCAACCGTGTTTCAGTAGAGGATGGCCACACGGAGAGCGTTTCCATCAAGCTGCGGAAGAAGGCCACGCGCGAGGAGGTATTGGCGGCGTGGCAGGAGTTCAATCCACTGGCGGGGATGGGGCTGCCGACGGCGCCGGCGCAGCCGGTGGTGTGGGTAGCACAGGAGGATCGTCCGCAGCCGCGCCTGGACAGGAACCGCGGGCGGGGAATGAGTGCGACAACGGGGCGTCTGCGGCCCTGCGGGCTGCTGGACTGGAAGTTTACGGTGCTATCGCACAACACCATCCGGGGTGCTGCCGGCGCGGCTATCCTGAATGCGGAGCTGCTTCACAGTTTGAAAAAATTGCCCGAGTAACGGAGCCGCAATGAGCGTGGTGGTGATGAAATTCGGAGGCACGTCGGTGGAAGACCCGGCGGCGATCGAGCGCACGGCGGGCATTGTGGCGGGGCGCGCGGCGGCAGGCAAGCAGCCAGTGGTGGTGGTCAGCGCAATGTCCAAGGTGACCGACCAGCTTTTGCGCGCCGCCGACGAGGCTGCCAGGGGAAACCGCGAGGCGGCCATCGGGATCAGCGGCGGGTTGCGTGAGCGTCACAAAACCGCGGCGGCGGCGCTGTTACGGAAGAAGGACGGCGAGGTCCAGCAGTTTATAGAGGAGCACTTCAACCAACTGGACGAGATTTTGCGCGGGCTGGCGGCGATCCTGGAGTTGACGCCGCGCATTTCGGATTTGATCGTGAGCTTTGGCGAGCGGCTTTCGAGCCGCATCATCGCGGAGGCGTTTGTAGCGCGCGGGCTCGACGCGGCGCATGTGGATGCGCGCGAGGTGATCCTTACCGACTCGCAATACCAGAAGGCGACGCCGATTGACGCGCAGATTGAAAAGCGCGCGGAAGAGAAGCTGCGGCCGCTCGTGAACGCGGGGCGTGTGCCGGTGATGGGCGGATTCATCGGTGCGAATGAGGCGGGGATCACGACCACGCTGGGGCGCGGGGGCTCCGATTTCACGGGCGCGCTGGTGGGTGGGGCGCTGAATGCCGAGACGATTGAGATTTGGACCGATGTGAACGGCATCATGACGACCGACCCGCGGATCTGCCCGGATGCGCTGCGGGTGAAGGTGATCAGCTTTGAGGAGGCGGCGGAGCTGGCGTACTTTGGCGCGAAGGTCCTGCACCCGGCGACGATTTTGCCGGCGGTGAGGAAGAACATCCCGGTGGCGGTTTTGAACAGCCGCAACCCTTCGAACGAGGGAACGCGCATCGTCTCTTTGGCGCCGCATTGCAAGAGCCCGTTCAAGTCGATTGCGGTGAAGAAGCGGCTTTCAATCATTGACGTGGTGGCCAGCCGGATGCTGATGACGCACGGGTACCTGAAGGAGATCTTCACCATCTTCGACAAGCACCAGTGCGCGGTGGACATGGTGTCGACCAGCGAGGTTTCGGTCTCGCTGACGGTGGACTCGAATGAGAAGCTGCCTTTGATTGCGGCCGACCTGAGCGAGTTGGCTGATGTGAAGTACGAGGGGCGCAAGGCGCTGGTCTGCCTTGTCGGTGAGGACATCCGCGGGCAGAACGGGATTGCGGCGCAGGTGTTCAACGCCATCCGCCATGTGAACGTGCGCATGATTTCGCAGGGCGCGAGCGAGATCAACATGAGCTTCATGATTGACGAGGACGACGCCGAGGAGGCGATCCGGTCGCTTCACGCGACATTTTTCAACGAGCCCGACCCGGCGATTTTCGATGTCGCGGCGCGGAAGTGAGGCGTGGCTATGCGGATTGTGGTGCTCGGCAAAGGCAAAACCGGCTCGCTGGTTGCCGGGCTTGCACGGGAGCGCGGGCATGAGGTGAGCGCCCTGGATGAGTTTGAGAATCCGCACGGCGCGGCATTGACGGCGGAACTGGTGCACAGCGTGGATGCGTTTATCGACTTCACCTGCGCCGATGCCGCGCTGGAAAACATGCGCGCGATTCTCGGCGCAGGCGGCAGCATCGTGGTGGGAACGACCGGCTGGTATGCGCACTTGGATGAGATGAAGGCTTTGGCCGCAGCCAACGGCGGGGCGCTTCTTTACGGGACGAATTTTTCGATTGGCGTGATGCGGCTCTTCAAGTTGACGGCTGAGTTGGCGAAGCTGGACGGGTATGAGTTCCACATAGAGGAGACACACCACACCACGAAACTGGACGCGCCCTCGGGAACGGCGATTACGCTGAAACAGGTTCTTGAGCAGGCAAAGCCGGGCATCCAGGTGGGGATCACTTCGCACCGTGTGGGCGACGCCAAGGGCGAGCACGTGGTGCGGGCGAAGGGCGCGGCCGACGAGTTGGATATCCGCCACAACGCACACTCGCGGCGCGGGTTTGCCGAGGGCGCGGTGCGCGCCGCCGAGTGGGTGAACCACAGGCGGGGGGCGTGGGAGTTCCGGGAGATATTTGACGATCTTTGAGGGATGATTGACAGCGGTCCAGATTTTTAAATTATTTAGACAGGAAAAATATTTGCAAGCCGTACGTCCCATCGCGTTCCATCAAGTAAGCGCCCCAGGAGGAAGACCGGATGCAACAGGATTGGAACACCACCGCGACGATGATCCGCGGAACGTTGATTGACAAAGAGATGAAGCGGACCAACCGGAACCTGCTGCTCACCTGCGTGATTGTGCTGTTTGGCGTTGGTATCTATTTTGCCTCGCAGTGGCGCTATTACGAGAATTTTTTCCGCGGGCCGCAGCGGATGGATTCGGCAACCCTGGACCAGGTGAAGGACCCCGCATCCCTTGATCGTTATTACGTGACGTTGCAGGGCGAGAACGAGGTGGACACCGGGTACATGGAGGTTGAGACAAACAGCTCCGGCGCGGAGATCATCAAGGCAAACTACGTGGTGATTGGCGCGGGCTCGCACTATTTGATTGTGAAGAAGAACCCCGGCGAAAAGGGCCCCGAATACACAGGGGCGCTGGTGGCGATGCCTGCGGAAGTGAAGGCCGGCATTTTGGACGCGGTGGCGAAGGAGAATCCCGAGGCGGCGCGGGATTTCGAGCCCTACATGCTGGATGCGACCAATTTCAGGCATGACGGCTACTGGGGCCTCGGCCTCATGATCCCGCTGCTCTTGATGGCAATCTGGATCTTGCGCGTTGTGGTGATGCGCACAAGTTCGCCGGGGACGCACCCGATCGTCGTGATGCTTGCCCGTCACGGCGAGTTTGCGGACGTGGCGCGGAAGATGGACGGCGAGACCCAGGGAGAGACAGTACGCTTCGGGCAGTTGAAGATGACAGCGGAGTGGCTGTTGTTGTCGCAGTTGTACGCGTTCAAGGCAATGCGGCTCGACGAGGTGGTGTGGGTGTACAAAAAGACCACCAGGAAGCGGGTTAATTTTATCCCGGTGGGCAAGGAACACAGCGTGGTGCTCACCGACCGCCATGCGCTGACAATTGAGGCGCGAGGTGGCAAGGAACAGAGGCTGGATGAATTCCTGGCGGTGATTGTGCCGCGCCTGCCGAACGCGCTTGTCGGCTTTGACGAGCAGTTGCAAAAGCTGCAGATGAAAGATGCGGGCGCATTCGCGGCGGGGCTTTGGGAGCGCAAGCAATAGAAAACCGCGGGGCAATTTGGCGGGGCGGGCGCTTGTCCGGCGATCAATTAAACTGATTGCATGATGGAAACAGTTGGTTGCGGCACGGCGCTGATCACACCATTCAAGGCCGATGGCTCGGTGGACGAGGCGGCGCTCAGGGCGCTGGTTGAATGGCAGATCGGGAGCGGGATTGACTTCCTGGTGATGTGCGGCTCGACGGGCGAGGCGCAGACGCTGGATGAGGATGAGTGGCTGCGCGTGACGCGGCTTGCGATTGAAGCGGCGCGGGGGCGCGTGCCGGTGTGGGCTGGTTGCACGCACAACTCGACGCGGGCGCTGCTGCGGCTGGCCGAAGAGGTCAAAAAGATTGACGGCCTCTCGGCGGTTTTGACGGCGAATCCCTATTACAACAAGCCATCGCAGGAGGGGCAGTACCAGCATTTTTTGGCCTTTGCGCGTGCAGTGGCGCCGCTGCCGGTGGTGCTTTACAACGTGCCAGGGCGCACGGCCGCAAACTTGGAGCCGGCGACGGTGAAGCGACTGGCCGACGCCGCGGAAAACATTGTCGCCATCAAGGAGGCGAGCGGGAAGCTGGGCCAGTTTGCCGAGTTGGCGCACACGCTGCCGAAGGGCTTCAAGATTTTTTCAGGCGATGACGGGTTGACGCTGGCGGCGATTGCTACCGGGGCGCACGGGTTGATTTCGGTGGCGTCGAATGAGATTCCGGCGGAGACGACACGGATGGTGCGTGCGGCGCTGGACAATGACTGGGAGACGGCGCGCGCGCTGGATAAAAAATACGGCCAATTGTTTGAGGCGAATTTTTGGGAGTCGAACCCCGGCCCCGTGAAAACCGTGTTAAAACTGATGGGCAAGTGCGGTTTGACGTTGCGACTGCCACTGGTTCCCCCGAGCGAGGCGACGCAGGTGAAACTGCAGAAGCTGGCCCATGAGCTGGGATTAACCCAGTAAAAAAAATCAACCCCAAGGAAATAACACCGCCGCGAAGGCGGTGTTTTTTTTGCGTGCGACGGCGGGAGGATATTGATTCAGCTTGGGTTGCCGGGCTGGCGCCGGGCTGATGGCAAAAAAAATGGCGGTGCGAAACTTTTTTGCGGATTTGGTTTCATAGTGTGCAGAGAACGGTGTGAGCCGGGGCCACCTGAGTGCCATCAGGGGCTTTGAGAACGGCTATACAGGCAAGAGAAATTTCCTGAATCGAGAGAGAGCAAAATCAAATCCATACTCGAGGTGTGTTCAAAATGACCAGGACGACAATGAAGGGATTCTTGCTCACAATTTTATCCGCGGCGGTGCTTGTTGCCGGGCTGGCAGGATGCAGCAGCACGATGAGCGGCGGATCAACCCAATCATCCACAACCGGCGGGGCCTTTGTGGTGGGTACTGACGCGCCCGCGGCCGGCGTGGTGAGTTTTGCCGTGCAGATTCAAAGCCTGACAGCGACTGACAACATGGGCAACACGGTATCACTCATCAGCGGGACGCCGACGGTCGACTTTGCCCGCTACAACGGGTTGAATGCGCTGCTCGACTTCAACGATGTGCAGGCGGGCACGTACACGAGCGTGACAGCGACCTTTGGCGCGGCGACAATCGGCTACTTGAATACGCAGGCCGGCAGTGCGCCGACGATTGCTACGATGAATGCAGCGCTGACGACCAACACGGTGACGGCAACCCTGGCCAACCCGATTGTGGTGGCGGTGAACGGGGCGCCAGTTGGCCTGCATGTGGACTTCAACCTGCGCAAGTCGATCCAGGTTGACGGCAATGGCAACATCACCGGCACGGTGGACCCGGACTTTGAGGTCGAGGCGGTCAACAACACGGACCCGGGCGCCTATGTGGACGAGTTTTTCGCGGGCGTGACGGTCGTGAAT
>JAJXXN010000066.1 GCA_021781075.1 Acidobacteriota bacterium
AGCCGGTGCTTGATTTGCATTGAGTGGGCGAGTCATGGCTATCTCCTGTTGAATCAGGAATTAGCCAATATTTGGTAGGCGAGGCAGGGCTTGAACCTGCAACCCCCGGCTTAGAAGGCCGGTGCTCTATCCAGTTGAGCTACTCGCCCGCCTCACTCCATTCTATCCGCAATCAAATCTCCACGCACGGAATTCGCCCACGCACCCAGCGCGCTGCCCAATCGCGAACGCGCCTCCGCGTGCGTCCGTCCACAACCCGCTGTGTAAACCGTGACCCCGAACCCCTCCGCCCCCTCTGCAAGCCGCGCCCGCCTCACCACGAACTCCACCCGCGCCCCGCGTATGGCAAACTCCGCCAGGCTCGCCTTCAACGCCCGGCAAAAATCCTCGGCTCGCTTCACGCTCGGCCACGCAAGCAAATCGACATAACAGGCCACCGCGCATTCGTCCCCCGGCCCCGCGTCATACTCGTCGCGATCCTCCGCCGCAAAATTCAGCATCGTCCACGCATCGCACTTCGTCGTCCACACCAGCGAACCCTTCGCATTCAACGCCTGCAACGGGGCAACCAGCTCCGGCCACGCGCGGCACTCTTCCAGCTCACTCACCCGCTCCGGGCGCGTGCGTAAATCCACAAACCCCGGCCACGCCGCGTCAATCACCTGCGCATCGCCGCCAACTTCAACTTCCCAATCGGCCAGCATCAGCAAAACTCCTTCAACCACCCCGCAACCGTCATCTCCGCCCAATGCACATCCTCGCCCCGCGCCCTGCTTAAAAACGCGCAGTGCCCGCCCCGCTCCAACAAATGCAGATCGATTGCCGGGTTCGACGCCAGCGCCGCCAGCGTCCCATCCGTCAGCTTGATGAACGGGTCGTCCATCGAGTGCAAATACAGCGTGGGGACCCGCACCGCCCCCACCACGCTGCTCGCCCCGGCGCGCGCATAATAATCCTCCGCGCTCCGATAGCCGCAGTGGCGCGCCACAATCTTCTCGTCAAACTCCCACAGCGACCGCACCGGCCCCACATCCCGCGCATAAACCCCGGGGAACAAATCCGCCTTGCGCCGGTAGCGCGCCATCAGCCCCCGCAAAAACCATCGCTCATAAAGCCGGTTCAACCCCATGTGCAACGCTCGCGAGCTCACCGCCAAATCAATCGCCGCGCTCACCGTTGCCACCGCCACCAAGGCCCCGCCCGGCTCACGCTCCCCCGCGTGCTTCAGCACCAGGTTGCCGCCCATCGAGTAGCCAACCAGCGCCACACGCTCCACTCCACTTGTCGCCGCAACCCAATCCACCACCGCGCCCACATCCGCCGACAACGCGGAGTTGTAAAGCCGCGGCGTCAACCGCTCGCTGCCTCCGCAATTGCGCTGGTTCATCCGCACCACATGCATCCCCGCCGCCCAAAGCCGCGCCGCAATGCCCCGGATGTAGCGCGAATCCGACGAACCCTCCAGCCCATGCACCAGCACCACCGCCAGCCGCTCCCGCCGCACACTGCCCGCCCCATCCCGCTGCCAACTGCAATGGCACAGCACACGCGAGCCATCAACCGCGTCCACCACCACCTCGCGCGCCTCAAACGGCAACGCAAACCGCGGCCGCGGCCAAAAATTCCCGGCCACCGTCTGCAAATGCGCATTCCTCAGTCCGCGCCGCGCCTCAAACTTATTGATCCGGTGGGCCACTCTGCTCCTGCTCCCTTTTACTCTTCTCGAGGCGCTGATTCGCCTCCGCCCGCTTCCCGGCGGCGACTTTGAACCTTATTTATTGGGCGTGGGGGGAATTAAATATCTGGGGCGGCTAATGGGGATCGAACCCATGACATCCTGAGCCACAGTCAGGCGTTCTGCCGCTGAACTATAGCCGCCATCCACTCCTTATTGTAGCATCGAATCAGAATCCCACGTGACCGCCGCCACCGCCATCACGACCCCCACTCCGGACCGCTTCCGCCGCCTGCCATGGCTCTTCCGCAATGAGGGACTCCACGCGCTTGAAATCCTCCTCGACGAGGCCTTCCGCATCCCCGGCCTCGGCTTCCGCTTCGGCATCGACGGCATCATCGGCCTCATCCCCGGCCTCGGCGACCTCATCGCCACACTCCTCACCCTCATCATTCCACTCGCCGCTTGGCTACGCGGCGCCCGCTGGCCCCTCCTTATTAGGATGCTCTCCAACCTCGCCATCCCACTCCTCATCGGTGCCATCCCATTCTTCGGCGACCTCTTCGAAATCTACTGGAAACCAAACCGCCGCAACTACCAACTTCTCCTCCGCCACCTCCACACCCCCCATCGCCACAACGGCCGCGACTGGCTCTTCCTCCTCGTGCTCCTCGCCGCACTCGCCGCCCTCTGCCTGCTCCCGCTCCTGGTCACGCTCTGGGCATTCCTCTGGCTCGCTCACTCAATGCATTGGCTCTAGCTTCCGCCACTCCCGACCCACCCGCGCGCCGCTCCCAACAAGTGAACAAAACCGCCTTTCACGGTACAATCAAAATGTACGTCGGGGCGTAGCGCAGCCTGGTAGCGCATCTGCTTTGGGAGCAGAGGGCCGGGGGTTCGAATCCCTCCGCCCCGACCAGTTTCATAGAATTGTTTTTTTAACCTACCGGGCTTACTCTACTCATCAAAGGGGAAACTCCATGGGGTCTATTTTCAATATTTTTCTCTCACGGCATTCCGCATTCAAGGCAAGGCGCACAAGTCTGGCGCAAATCCTCGCCATGCTCGCCATTGCGGCAATCTTCGTCGCGCCATCCTGCGCGCAAAAGCCTCTCGACAACAACGAAATCGTTAAAATGCACGCCTCAGGTTTGAGCGACCCAATCATCCTCGCCACAATCAACAGCCAGGCCGGGACCTACAGCACCTCCGCCGACGATCTCATCGCCCTCCGCAAGGCGGGCATCAGCGACACGGTCATCAGCGCCATCCTATCCAAAAACTCCGGCGCCACTTCGTCCGCGGGAGTGCAACCCGCCGCGGCGCAGGCCACCGCACCCGTCTCCTATCAACAAGGCGGCCAATGGGTGCCCATCCTTCCCGAAACCTTCGAGGAAAAATCGAGCGGTGGAATGAAGGTGCTCGAAATGAAATTGCCCGATATCAACGGACGCCTTCACGGCACTTCGAGCACATTGAAGCTGGCCCCGCCGGTTACGCTCCGCGTTGCCCTCCCCGAGGGCGTGCAGTTCGGCGATTGCGAGCTGATCAAATTCCGCGTTGCGGAGGATTACAGGCAATTCCATCTACTTACCGGGGGATTTAACAAACCCACTCGAAGCCGGCAGGACGCCGTTCAATTCGACGCCAAGAAAATTGACGCGCACACGTATGAGATCACCCTGCCAGCCGTCATTCCTCCCGGCGAGTATGGTTTGTATCTGACTTCAACGGTTATTTACACCTTCAGCATTGCGCATTGAATTGAAACAGGCGCGCCGCGCCGGTTGGACAAAGGCAACTGTGGGCTTTTATCTTGGATGCGTTTGATTTCACTGGGGAATTCATGCGCCACGCTGCTCCATCCGTCCCGGCTGCACCGCACAGCAACACCGGCAAAATTCGCTTTGTCACCGCCGCATCGCTCTTCGACGGCCACGACGCCTCCATCAACATCATGCGCCGCATCCTCGTCGCGCAAGGCGCCGAGGTCGTCCACCTTGGCCACAACCGCTCCGTAGAGGAGATTGTCACAGCAGCCCTGCAGGAGGATGCGCAGGGCATCGCCGTCTCCAGCTACCAGGGCGGCCACATGGAGTTCTTCAAATACATGCTCGACCTGCTGCGCGCGCGCGGCGGCGAATCCATCAAGGTATTCGGCGGCGGCGGCGGTGTCATCGTCCCCGATGAAATCCGCGAGCTCGAGGCCTGCGGCGTCACCCGCATCTTCAGCCCCGAAGACGGCCAGAGCATGGGCCTCACCGGCATGATCGCGTCCATGCTCGCAGCCTGCCGCGAAGCCGGCCCGCGGGCCGTGCCACACTCGCTCGACGGCCTTGTCCATGGTGACGCAAGCGAACGCTGGCTGGCGCTCGCGCGCCTGGTCTCCGTTCTCGAGTCGGGCAGCGCCGACACGGCGCTCAAGGCCGCCCTCCTCGCCGAGGCCAAAAAACTCCGCGTGCCCACGCTCGGCATCACCGGCATTGGCGGCGCAGGCAAATCCTCCCTCAGCGACGAACTCATCCGCCGTTTTCGCTTCGACCAGGATGACGCGCTCTCCATTGCCGTCCTCTCCATCGACCCGACGCGCCGCAAAACCGGCGGCGCACTCATGGGCGACCGCATCCGCATGAACGCCATCGGCCCGTGGAAAAATGGCGAGCGCGTCTTCATGCGCTCACTGGCCACGCAGGCCGCCGGCTCCGAGCTCTCCACCGCACTCCCCGAGGTCATCGCCGCCGCCAAGCTCGCAGGCTTCGGCCTCATCCTCGTTGAAACCTCCGGCATCGGCCAGGGTGACTCCGCCATTGTCCCCCACGTGGATTTGAGCCTCTATGTGATGACCCCCGAGTTCGGCGCCGCCACTCAGCTTGAGAAAATCGACATGCTCGACTTCGCCGACTTCGTGGCCATCAACAAATTCGACCGCAAGGGAGCCGAGGATGCGCTGCGCGATGTGCGCAAACAAGTCCAGCGAAACCGCGAGCTCTTCTCCACGCCGGTGGAAGGGCTCAACGTCTACGGCACGCAGGCCTCGCACTTCAACGACGACGGCGTCACCGCCCTCTACCAGGGATTGCTGCCCGCGCTCGCCGCCCATGGCCTTGCGGTCAAGCCCGGCAAGCTCGCGCCCGTTGCCAGCAAAGTCTCCTCCAGCAAAAGCGCCATCGTGCCCGCCGCGCGCTCACGCTATCTGGCCGAGATTGCGGACTCCGTCCGCGGCTACCATCGCTTTGTTGACGAACAGGTGCGGCTGGCGCGCGAGTTGCAGCAACTCACTGAAGCTCGCCGCATGGCGCAGGACGCAGGCAAAGGCGCCGACCTCGACGGCCTCATCCACGCCCGCGAGGCAAAGCTCCATGCCGATGCCAAACAACTGCTCGTCGCGTGGCCCACGCTCAAGGCCGCTTATTCAG
>JAJXXN010000036.1 GCA_021781075.1 Acidobacteriota bacterium
GGCGCGGGAATACATCCCCGGCAAAACAGCACGGGCCTTGGTTGTGGCCAGTTGTTCCTGCGGCAGCACGAGCAGCGCGGACCATTCCGCAGGCGGGGAAACGCGAGCCCAGCGCACCTCTGAGCCCTCCATTGCCGCCATGACCAAACCTCCCAACAAACAGGCGGCGGCATTGTCGGGATGGCCTTCGAGCCGGCAGGCTTCTTGCAGAATGCGTTCATCGGGCCAATTCAGCCCTCCAAAGTGATTGGCCATCGCAATGCCCGCAAGCCGGCCCGCGGCCGAGGAGCCGCATCCCATGCCAAGCGGAATCTCATTGCGCATTTCAAGAGCGAGTGGTGTAACCGTCCTGCTCTCGCGGCGCAACAGCTCCGAGTACACGGTAAGTACAAGGTTGTTCTCCATGCGCGCGCATTCCCCGGAGTTTCTTCCGGTTGCGGAGATGGAAAAAATATCTGCGGCGCGCGCCACAACGTGGAGTGCAAAGTCGAGCGCAACCGCGGCGGCATCAAAGCCCGGCCCCAAGTTGGCCGAGGTTGCAGGCAAGGAGATGCTGAATCCCGTGCTCACCCGCCAATCTCCTTGAGGACGTTGAGCACGGCTGCCGGCGTGGCATCCACTTCACGGGCATTTTTCTCAAGCAACTTGATCTCTTGCTCATGGCCGCGCGCTTCCTCCGCCTTGAGCAGCGTGCCACGGTGAAAATCAATGGTGTAATCCGCATCCTTGAGCGTGTGGCCGGTCAGGAGCAAAACAACGCTCTCGGATTTTTTGACACGACCATCGGCCAGGAGTTTTTTCAAACCTGCCAGCGTCACCGCGGATGCTGGTTCCGATCCCAGGCCTTCGGCGCCGATCTCCGCCTTGGCAATGGCGATTTCGGCCTCGGTCACATCGAGGCACCAGCCACCGCTTTCTTGAATCACGCGCGCCGCCTTGCGCCACGATGCAGGATTGCCAATGCGAATGGCCGTGGCGCGGGTTTGGGCCACAACCGGATTCATCAATGCGCCGCCCGACTCGGCAAAACTTTTGGCGAGCGGATTGGCGCCCGCAGCCTGAATCACGCTGATCCTGGGAATGCGCGTTATGAGCCCGAGCTCCCGCATCTCGCTAAAACCTTTGCCGAGCGCGGAACTGTTGGCCAAATTGCCGCCCGGGACAATCAGATGGTCGGGCACATTCCAGTCCATCGCCTCGGCAATCTCAAGGGCGGGTGTCTTCTGCCCCTCCAGCCGGAAGGGATTGACCGAGTTCAAGAGATAAATCGGCGCTTCGCGCACAATCCGCGTCAGCACTTGCACGCAGCCGTCAAAATCCGTGGCCAATTGGCAGGTCACGGCGCCGTAGTCCATCGCTTGTGACAGCTTTCCCCAGGCAATTTTTCCCTGGGGGATCAATACCAGCGAACGCAACCCCGCGCGCGCCGCATAGGCCGCCATGGCCGCCGAGGTGTTCCCGGTTGAAGCGCAGGAGACCCATTTGAAGCCCAGCTCACGGGCCACGCTCAGGGCGGCGGTCATGCCGGTGTCCTTGAAGGAGCCGGTCGGGTTCATCCCCTGATGCTTGGCAAACAACGCATCCATGCCGAGGGATTTTGCGATGCGCGGCATGGAATAGAGTGGCGTATTGCCCTCGAACAGTGTCACAGCATGGTTGAAATCATCCAATATGGGGAGTAACTCGCGGAAGCGCCAGACACCGGAACGGTCGAGGGGCTCATTGGAAAAGCGCCGGTCGCGCCACAACCAGCGCAGTGCGCCGGCGTTTGGCCGGTCGTTTTTGTCATTCCAACCGGGGTACTCCACCTCGTAGAGATCGCCGCAGCCGGGGCAGCGAAAATCCGGGCTTGCCTCTTGAGCTTTAATCCGCGCCCCGCATCCGCAGCAGCGCAGTTGATGTGCCTGTTCGTACATACTTAGTGTTAGCCTATCAGCATGTCAACATTTTTGCAGAGCCGCATTTCCATTTACCACCCCGGCCGCATTTTAAAGTTGGCAATCCTGACGTTCCTTCTTTTCGCAGTGCAGGTCGCGTCGGCCGCCGGCCAGGCCACGCTGCACATCGCCGCTGCCGCCGACCTTGCTCCAGTTTTGCCACCAATTTTGAGGGATTTTGAACAAAAAACCGGCATTCACACGCTGGCAACCTTTCAGGCCTCTGCGACGCTTACCAGCCAGATTCAAAATGGCGCGCCGTTTGACATTTTCCTTTCGGCCGATCTCTCCTACCCCCAGACGCTCATCAACGCGCACCTCACCCGTGAATCATCGCCGGTTCTTTACGCACGCGGCACACTTGTGCTTTGGTGCTTGAAGGCGTCACCACTTGCGCCGCCCTCCCTGGCTTCGCTCACCAGTCCCAGACTCCAGCGGCTGGCCATCGCCAATCCAGAGCGCGCGCCCTATGGCCGCGCCGCCATCGCCGTGCTCGATCAACTCAAATTGCACGATGCCATAAAGTCCAAACTGGTGATTGCCATCAACATCAGCCAGACCGCGGAGTTTGCCGAATCAGGCAATGCCGACGCCGGTTTCCTCTCGCTCACCTCCGCGCTCACACCTCAATTGCAGGGCAACGGAAGCTACTACATAGTCCCACGCAATCTTTATTCACCCATTGAGCAGGGCGCTGTAATCCTCACCTCATCACAGCAACTTGAGGCTGCGCAGCAATTGCTCGACTTCCTGCTTTCGCCGCCCATTCAGAAACGGCTTGAGGCCGCGGGACTGTCGAGCGTGCTCCCCGCCCCGGCGCGCGACAATAAACAATAACCATGGATTGGCAGGCATTTTTTCTCACCTTTCGGCTGGCTTCGCTGACCACACTCATCCTTCTGGCGGCAACCATCCCGCTGGCCGCCTGGCTCACTCTGTCAAAAAGCCGTCTCCGCCCTGTCATCGAGTCCGTTGCCACACTGCCGCTCGTTCTCCCGCCCACCGTGCTCGGTTTTTTCCTTCTCGTGCTTCTGGGCCCGCGCACCGCTTTTGGCAGGGTGCTCATTTCCCTCGTTGGCCATCCCTTGGCTTTCTCGTTCAGCGGATTGCTTGTTGGCTCGGTGATTTACAGCCTGCCCTTTGCACTGCAACCGCTGCTTGCCGGCTTTGGCGCCGTGGACCATGCACTGATTGAGGTTGCCCGCACTTTGCGAGCCTCGCCCGCCCGCATCACATTGCGCATCCTCTTGCCGCTTGCCCGAAGATCGCTCCTGGTTGCGGCGGTGCTCTCCTTTCTGCACACCGTCGGCGAGTTCGGGGTTGTGCTGATGCTCGGCGGCGATATTCCCGGTTCAACCCGCACGCTCTCGATTGTTCTTTATGACCAGGTGGAGAACTTTGATTACGCCGCCGCCCGGCAAACCGCCGGCCTCCTGCTTCTCATCAGCCTCACCGCATTGCTTCTAATCCACGTCTTCGGGCAGCGCAAGGGGGCGGACAATGCTTGATATTTCCATCCGGCTCACACGAGCCAACTTCGCCCTCGAACTCAGCGCGACATTCTCAACATCATGGACCGTGCTGTACGGCCCCAGCGGCGCCGGAAAAACCACCCTACTGCGCGCCATCGCCGGGCTTGAAAAAATTGACCGTGGGCGGATTCATTTCGCCGGCAGGCCGCTGGCCAAAACGGTGTGCGTCGGCTATGTTGCACAGCACCCCTCCCTCTTTCCTCACCTCAATGTATTTGAGAATGTCGCCTTTGGCATTCCACGCATGCAAAGGGCCAATCAACAGCAACGCATTGAGGAGATGCTTTCACTCACCGGCGCAGGCCATCTGATTGGCCGGCACGTCAACAAACTCTCCGGTGGCGAACGGCAAAGAATCGCCCTTGCCCGCGCGCTGGCTCCCGGGCCCTCGCTATTGCTTCTCGATGAACCATTCTCCGCGCTTGACATCCCCGCAAGTGATGCCCTGCTGAACGCGTTGATGCGCTGGTGCGCCGAAAATCAGGTGCAATCCATCCTAGCCACACATGACTTGATGGACGCTTTCGCACTGGGTGCGCAGGTCGCAGTGCTCAAAGATGGAATTATTGAGCGCTTGGGCGAGGCAGGCGATGTGCTCTCAGCGGAGCGCGAACGGCTGATGGCGTTGCTCGGCATGCATGCCCATGCACGCAAAAATATTGGGCCATGACGCTTCCTTGCCCGCACCAGACAATATTCTATTTCAATCTGATTATTCCGCCTCGTGGGCGTGCTCCAGTTCCTTGCTGTTCACCACCAAAATGCGCCGTGCGTCCACCTCGATCAAGCCCTCCGCCTGAAGGCGCATCAAATTGCGCGAGACCAGTTCCCTCACCGTGCCCAACTCATTGGCCAGTTCCTGATGCGTGCCCGGCAAATGAAACTCCAAACCGTCGCCAACAGGCCTGCCCTCCGTATTGCTCATTTTCAACAGGTAGGCAATCAGGCGTTGCCGGACGGTGGTGAATGAAAGTTCCTCGATGATGCCAACCAGGCGCCTGAGCCTGTCGCCGACCACCGAGAGCAGCTTGAGCGCGAGTTCAGGATGCGCCATGCAGAGTGCATTCAATTCCCTGCGCGATAGATACGCAATCTCCACATCGCCGAGCGCGATTGCGGAGGCGGGAAATGGGCCACCGTCAAAAACCGGCAGTTCCGCCACAGTCTCGCCCGCGGTATTGACGGCGAGCACCTGTTCGCGTCCGCTTGCCGATGATTTGAAAATGCGCACGCGCCCGTGGGTAATGAGGTGCAGGCCGCCGCATGGCTCGTCTTCATTGAAGAGCAACTCGCCGTCACTGAACACCTTGCGTTCGATTTTGGCCGCCAAGAGCAGCAATTGTGCGCGGTCAAAACCGGAAAAGAGCGGGACCCTTTCGAGAATCAGCGCAATTTCATTGGCTCGTGAATTCACCACGAAATTTTAGCAAAGTTCCTTGATCGATGCCGCCCCGGTATTGAAAGCGCTGTTGATTCCACCAATCACATGCCCGGATGCTCCAGTGCGTTTACGTTGGGAATCAGTTGCCGATAAACCTCATCCGACAAGCCCATCTTCCAGTGTCCGGTGACGCGTGCCGTAAGCACGGAGGCCAGGAAAAGATAAGCGAGAAGGAC
>JAJXXN010000308.1 GCA_021781075.1 Acidobacteriota bacterium
CAACCATTTTGGTGACAATCTCAGGGCGACCGACCATGAGCTCGAAGCCTTCGCGGCGCATCATCTCAATCAGGATTGCCAATTGCAGTTCGCCACGGCCGAGGACCTTCCAACTGTCGGGCGAGCCCGTCTCTTCGACGCGCAGGCTGACGTTTGTCAACAGCTCTTTCTCGAGGCGTTCACGCAGGTTGCGGCTGGTGACATACTGGCCTTCGCGGCCGGCAAAGGGGGAGTTGTTGACGCTGAATTGTATGGCAATGGTGGGTTCATCAATAATGATGGCCGGCAAGGGCGCCGGATTTTCAATGCTGGTGATGGTTTCACCAATGGTGATGCCCTCAACGCCAGCGACGGCAACAATGTCACCGAGGGTTGTCGCCTCGGTTTCGGTGCGTTTCAAACCCGAGAAAGTGAACAACTTGGTGATTTTGGTTTTCTGCAGGGAGCCATCGCGCTTTGAAATAAAGACCTCGTCGCCAATGCGTAGTGTCCCCTGAAAGACGCGGCAGATTGCGAGTCGGCCAAAATAATCCGAGTAATCAAGATTGGTGACAAGAATCTGGAGCGAGCCAGCCTCGTCGCCGGTGGCGGGGGGAATGGTCGAAACAATGGTTTCGAAGAGCGGCTCGAGGTTGGAGCCAGGCGTGGCCATGTCAAGCGTTGCTGTCCCCTGCTTGGCAACGCAATACAGGACGGGAAACTCGAGCTGCGATTCCTCGGCGTCAAGGTCAATGAAAAGGTCGTACACCTCGTTCAAAACCTCTTGTGCACGCGCATCGGGACGGTCAATTTTATTGATGACGACGATGGGCTTGAGCTTTGCCTCGAGGGCCTTTGAGAGTACGTAGCGGGTTTGCGGCAGCGGGCCCTCCGCAGCGTCAACCAACAACATGACACCATCGACCATTTTTAGAGCACGCTCAACCTCGCCGCCAAAATCGGCGTGGCCGGGTGTGTCGACAATGTTGATTTTTGTCCCCTTGTAATGGATGGCGGTGTTTTTGGCCAGAATGGTGATGCCGCGCTCTCGTTCCAATTCGTTCGAGTCCATGACACGGTCAGCAACCTGTTCGTTGGCGCGGAAGGTTCCGGCCTGCCTGAGGAGGGCGTCCACGAGGGTGGTCTTGCCGTGGTCAACGTGCGCAATGATGGCAATATTACGGATTATCTGGCTCACAAGTCTTTATTTTCCTTTGGTTTGGGAATTTTCTGGTGTGGGAGGACGGGGCGTAGCAATTTTGTTACCCAGCCCCAAAACTTTATTCTATCAGTTATTGAAATCCAGTGGTAACATGGTTACACACTTAGATTCAGTGATTTGAGCATTCACAAGGGGATGCTTGAAATTGAGTGCGCTTTATTGAGCTTCAGTACTGTGTGAGAATGGCGCGTTTTTGAGAGGTAAAATGCACAGGCGGCTGTTTACAATTTTGTTACTGGCACTCTGCGGCGTCGCGGTCACACTGACAGCGCAGACGAAGCAGGTTTCCTTGTCCGATCTCGGCGGTTATTGGCAGCTGGAGAGCGGCAACGATATCTGTCCCCTTCCCGATGCGACGACGGATGACAGTGGTTCAGCGGCTCAGAATCCACAGCCTGCATTGATCCAAATCCAGATCTCGTCCGATGAATTCAAGGCGAGCTGCATCCGCAATGGACAGGTCAAGCCCTACGCCAAGTTCTTCGCCGATGGCCAAGAGTACCCGAGCGAGTCGGACAACTTCGCCGAGAAGATCACGACCAAGGCTGTCTGGGAAGACAATACGCTGACCTACAGCGGCTCGCAGTCCTTCCTCTTTGGCGACAATCCGCGGGTTGATTTTGTTTATTCCCGTTGGAACGTCAGCGACGACGATAAGACCTTGACAGTCCACATTGGCGATGAGGTCTCGGTCTATCACCGCCGTGAGGCGGTAACCAAAAACATCTACTGGCTTTTGACGATTCTGCCACTGATGGCAGGCATGGTGCTTTACCTGATCATGACCGGGAACAATGAGTTCCTGAGCACGCTTGCCGACCTGCTGGGCTTGTTCGCCGGCGTGGCGCTCGCGGTCGTCATCCTGATTGAGTTCTCCGGCTCGCCGAGCCTCAAGGACCTGGCGCGCGTGCTGCTGGTTGTTGTGCTTGGCACCGGCATGATTCTCTGGTGGATCAAGACACGCACAGTGGAAGAGATTGACACGTACAACTACGACTTCAAGAAGTGGAGCACATAGTTCCAGAAAATTGCGGTTCAACTGCGCAAAAGCCCCGCTCATCGCGGGGTTTTTGCATTTGGAGCATCGCTGGGTTGCAAGATGCGGCGGAAGCCGGTAAGCTGGATTCATGCGTCGATGTCGCTAGCACCGCCCGGTGAAGAGTGAGACGCACGAGGTGTGCCCAGCTCGATAGAGCAGGTCATGACGCCCACCCCTCGCAATCCAGTTGAATCCCCATCATCAAAAAACAATCCAAACTAATGTGAGGCCCAGGTCTATTCACGGGCCGGAGGAGTTTTTTATGGCACGCATTGCAAACAATGTCACTGAACTGATCGGCCGCACACCGCTGGTGAAGCTGAACCGCTTGGCTGCCGGGCTGCCCGCAACCGTCCTGGTAAAACTGGAAAGCCAGAACCCGTTATCCAGCGTGAAGGACCGCATTGGCCTGGCGATGATTGAGGCTGCCGAGAAATCCGGTGAAATTACGCCGGGCAAAACGGTGCTGATTGAGCCGACGAGCGGCAACACCGGCATAGCGCTTGCTTTTATTGCCGCGGTGAAGGGGTACAAACTGATCCTCACCATGCCGGAGACGATGAGCATGGAGCGGCGCGTGCTGCTACTGGCCTTTGGCGCGGAGCTGGTGCTGACGCCGGGCGCAAACGGCATGAAGGGCGCTATAGCCAAGGCGAATGAGCTTCTGGCAGCCACGCCGAACGGTTTCATCCTGCAACAATTCGACAACCCGGCCAACCCGGCCATCCACTTTGCCACCACCGGGCCGGAGATCTGGGAGGACACCGACGGAAAGGCCGACCTATTGGTCGCCGGCGTTGGCACCGGTGGCACCATCACCGGCATTGCCAATTATATGAAGGGGCGCAAGCCCGGTTTCAAGACAATCGCCGTTGAGCCGAAAGACAGCGCGGTATTGAGCGGAGGCAAGCCCGGCCCGCATAAAATTCAGGGACTTGGTGCCGGGTTTGTACCGAGCATATTGAAGACCGAGCTGATTGACGAGGTCATCCAGGTTTCGAATGAGGACTCGATTGCCACCGCGCGGCGGTTGCCAAAGGAGGAGGGGATTTTTGTCGGCATCAGCTCCGGCGCCGCAGTTCATGCGGCCTTGCAGGTGGCAGCACGGCCTGAGAATGCCGGCAAGTTGATTGTTGCAATCCTGCCGAGCTTTGGTGAGCGTTATCTCTCCAGCGTGCTCTTTGATGCGCTGCGACAAGAAGCACTGGCGATCCCCACGAGCCCGGTGAACCTGTAAGCCAGCTTGCGGGTTTGCCGCGTGTGAACCCGCAAGGGATGCAAGTTCATCAAAGAGAGCGAAGGAGCGCTGCCGATGTTAACGAAAATCCGCGAAGATATCCGCTCGATCTTTGAGCGCGACCCAGCGGCGCGCTCCACGCTGGAGGTGCTGCTCTGCTATCCCGGCCTCTACGCGGTCTGGAGCCACCGGGTGGCGCACCGGCTTTGGGCGCTCAAGCTGCGCTTGGCTGCACGCGTGCTCGCGCAGATCTCGCGCTTCTTCACGGGAATTGACATCCACCCCGGCGCAACGATCGGGCGCAGATTATTCATAGACCACGGCGCAGGCGTGGTGATTGGCGAGACTGCGATCGTGGGCGATGATGTGACGCTCTACCAGGGCGTGACGCTGGGCGGAACCGGCAAAGAGAAGGGCAAACGGCACCCTACTTTGTGCAATGGCGTCTTTGTGGGCAACAACGCCAATGTCCTGGGCAACATTTCAATTGGAGAAAACTCGCGCGTGGGCGCGGGCAGTGTGGTGCTGGAGGATGTGCCACCGAACTCAACCGTGGTCGGTGTACCGGCGCACATTGTCTATCGCAACGGCGAACGCATCCTCATCACAAACCCGCACGAGATCAAGGACCCACTCTCCGACGCGCTGATCGCCCTCGCCGCGCGCGTGGAGAAGCTGGAAGGCGTGACCCAGTTGCAGGCCGAAAAGCCCTTTGCGCATGAAGAGGCCGAGCGCGCCGCCTATCGGCGCGAACTGGACAAGCTGCGCGAGTATGTTTCGATGGGCGAGGGCATCTAGTTAGCAAGCAGTGAACAGCGAGCAGTAAACAGGGGTTAATTACCGGTTAAAAGAAATTTTCTGATTGCATACCAGCTGCTGGTTGTTCACTGTTTGCAGCATTTTCAATTCCAGTCGTCGCGTGCGAGGAAGCCATCGGTCATCACTGAGTCAAAATCCTCGTGCTTTTTGATGAATATCTCACTGAAGAGCCGGTCTTGGCGAAGAAGAATCGCCTGCAAGCGAACCAGTTCCAGCAGTGCGAGGAACATGGCGACCAGAGCGCGTCGCGAGTGGGTGTGGGCAAGCATCTTCCGCAGGGCGATGGGCTTGTCCTCCATGTTGAGACGGCGCGCGAGGAACTGGATCATCTGGCCGACAGTGACCGAATCCTCCTCAACGTTGATGACGGGGCGGTTTTTGAAACGGTCAAGAATCTGCTGGAAGACGCGCGCCAGGTCCACCGTGTCGGCTGCCAACTCCGGCTCCGTTCCTTCGTCTCCCTTGAACTCGCGGATGCCGGGATTGGTCCACGTGGCCTCTTCGAGCATTTGTTTTTGCTGCAGCATCTGCGCGGCGTTCTTGAAGCGCTCGTGCTCGAGGAGGCGCTCGACCAGCTCGCGGCGGGGGTCCTCGATTTGGTCGTCCGGGCCGGAGGGCGCGCGCGGCAATAGCATCTTGCTCTTGATGTGGATGAGCAGTGAGGCCGTGTAAATGAACTCGCCAGCGAGG
>JAJXXN010000283.1 GCA_021781075.1 Acidobacteriota bacterium
TCGGAGGTGGCCGGGGCAATCACGACCTCGCTGAAACCGTTGTTCTGGTAGAGCGCGCGCAGCGAGGCCACATCGGCATTGAGCAGGGCCTGGCTGTAGACGCCCAGGCGGTTGAAGGAATCGGCGGCGTGCACGCTGAGTTTTTCCTTGAGCGTGTCGGTATCAAAATAATGATTGCCGGTGATTTTGACCTGCGCGACACGGCTGCGCCGGCCAAGATGCACGCTGTATTGAATGACCACAGGGTCGGTGTCAGTGGCGGGCGGGTTGTGTTCCACCTTGGCGTTGAAGTAGCCGCGGCGCTGGTAATAATCGCGCAGGGAACGGTTGCCCTCCATGAGCAGGTCCTCATCGACCGAGCCCTCTTGAAAGACCGGGATGAGATGGCGGATGCGCACATTGCCCAGCTTGGCACCGTTGACCAGGATGCGAACAATCGGGCCGAGATTCTCCTGGTTGGTGTGCGGGTCGAACTCGTCCGCCGCAAGTTTGATCTCGGCTTCGAGACGGTCCTTTTTGCGGTACTCATTGAGCAGACTGGTAAGAGCGCGGGATTTTGTGTCGTGGTCAATGAGCATGCCGGTGCGCAGATGGGCGGCATGGCGCAGCTCGTCGGTGGTCATGCCCGCATCCCCGGTGAAGGTGATGTGGCCGACGCGCGCCTGCGGCCCGGGATGGACCACAAAGGAAAGATTGACGAGCGGGCCATCGTCACGAGGTGATACCTGGTAGTCGATCTTGGCCTGATGATAGCCATTGTTGATGAGCTGCGACTGCATCTGCTCAATGGCGCGGGCAAGCTTGGAGTCGGTGAACCGGGTGCCGGCATCAAGCCCGCTGGACTGGGCGAGTTGATCATTGAGAAAGGCGTTCTTGATGCCACTGACGGTGACGCGCCCGATGAAGCGGCGCGGCTGCCCATGAAAGTCGACGAGCACACCGCCGGGGGCTGCAGTGATGCGTGCTTCAAGGTCCTGATAGACACCGGTGGCAAAAAGCTGGCGGATGGAGTCGGCAAGGGCGGTTTCAGTGAGCGGCACGCCGGCCTTGAGCGCCAGCGAGTTGGGCAAGGGCGAAAGCTGCGCCGCGGTGACGCCGGAGAATTGAATGCCGGCGACCGGTTGGCCGTAAAAATTTGCCGGCTGCTGGGCACCGAGCGAGCGCGAGAGGTCGCAAATGAAAAACAGGAACAAAATCAGCCGCACGGACAAAAGGCAAAACGAATTGCTCCGGCGGATTCTTTGCACACTCAACCCCTTCAACAACTTAAACAGATTGCCCCCTGCGGCAGATGGATGCCGCCGGTGAAAAACTCCTGCACTTTATACTATCGAGGGACAGGATGAAATGCCCAATTTTGAAGGCATGCTTTGGGCGGGCCTTTCTTTTTAGACACAGGAAACGGGATTTTGACACGGGATGGCGATGAAACCAGGCCGAATTGCATTGACGGGGTTCATGGGGGCGGGAAAAACGAGTTGCGGCAGGCTGTTGGCCGCGCGGCTCGGATGGCGTTTCTGCGACGTGGACGAGGTGATTGAGGACGAAGCGGGAATGCAGATCACCGAGATCTTCGCGCAACTGGGCGAGGCGGAGTTTCGCAAGCGCGAGTCGGCAACGATTGCCCGTTTATTGCGGGAGAATGGCCTGGTGCTGGCGCTGGGGGGCGGGGCGATTGAAAGCACGGAGACACGGGCGCTTCTGAAAAGCGAAGGGACGATGCTGGTCCACCTTGAAGTGAGCTTTGGGATTGCAATGCAGCGCTGCGCGGGCAGTGAGGGGACGCGCCCGGTCTTTGCCGACAAGGAAAATTTGACCGCGCGCTACAACCGCCGACTGCCGCTGAACCGCGAGGCGGCGTTGACCATCCAAGTGGACAAGCTGACGCCGGAGCAGGTGGTGGCGAGGGCGCTTGAAGGGATGGATGGGCTTGAATAGACCGCGCCCCGCGCAAGGCGCATTGGAAGCTTGGTTGATATGATGGGAAGGCAGGTCCAGTTCACTTCCCGATGAGTACCGAGCTTCAATCCGCGGCAAAACTTGCCCATCATCCACCGCCGGTGACCAAGCCGGGGATGACGGCATCGTTGCTGCAGGATTACCGCGAGCTGTTCAAGGTGAAGGTGATGGCGCTGGTGGTGGTGACCGGGGCGGCGGGGTTTTACCTGGGCGCGGCGCAATCGGGGATTTCAAGTTTCAGCGGCGATTTGCTGGTGACGCTGATCGGCATCGGGCTGATTTCAGCGGGCGCGGGCGCGCTGAATGAGGCGATGGAGCGGCGCACGGATGCGCGCATGGTGCGCACGTCGCAGCGCCCGATGGCGGCGGGGCGGATCAGTTTGCCGCACGGGATCATCGCGGGGATCGCGGTAATCGGGCTTGGTGCCTTCTGGCTGCTGCAGACGAACCTGCTGACGGTCTCGCTGGCCCTGCTGACGGCATTCACCTATGTGGCGATTTACACGCCGCTCAAGCGGATCACGACGCTGGCCACCTTCATAGGCGCGTTTCCCGGGGCGATGGGGCCGCTGCTGGGCTGGACGGCGGCGCGCGGCCGGATCGAGTGGCCGGGCGTGGCGCTGTTCGCCATTTTGTTTGTTTGGCAGTTCCCGCACTTCATGTCGATTGCATGGCTTTACCGCGCCGATTACGCGCGCGCGGGAATACGCATGCTGCCGGTGGTGCAGCCGGATGGCTGGTCAACGGTGGTGGAGGCGATGTTTTACGCGGTGGCGATGATCCCGGTGAGCCTGCTGCCGTGGCGCCTGGGAGTGGCCGGGTTGCCATATGCGATTGTGGCGCTGCTGCTCGACGGGCTTTACCTTGGGTACACCATCCGGTTCACAAAAATCCTGCGAACGAGCAATGAGGTGGAGAGCCGCAGCGTGGCGCGCGACCTGCTGAAGGTGAGCGTGCTGTTTTTGCCTGTGCTGCTGATTACGCTGATGCTCGACGCGAGCTGGGGGCATTTGCAATGACGGAGACCCGTAACACCCGCGCCGCGGTGATGGCGATATTGGGCGTCAGCCTGGCGGCAACGCTGTTTCTGTTCTGGTTGATATACCTGCACCCGGCCAGCGACGCAACGGGCCGGCAGTGGGGATTTTTGCCGGGGCTGAACGCGCTGATGAACGCGTTGAGCGCGACTGCGCTGCTGATTGGCTATGTGATGATCCGCGCGGGGAGAAAAAATGCGCACCGGGCGGCGATGCTGACGGCGTTTGGATTTTCAACGCTGTTCCTCATCGGCTACATTGTCCACCACGCGCTGCACGGGGATGTGCGTTACCCGGTGGGCGCGGCATTGCGCGGGTTTTACCTGGTGCTGTTGTCGAGCCACATCCTGCTGGCGATTGTGGCGCTTCCCCTGGTGCTGACGGCATTTTTCTTCGCCTTCATGGGGTTGTTTGAGACGCACAAGGCCGTGGCGCGGTGGACATTTCCGCTGTGGCTGTATGTATCAGTGACGGGCGTGATTACGCATGTGATGCTGCGCTTGGCGGTGGGGTAAAGACAGGGACCAGGCACCGAGGGACTGCGGAGTGAATTGGGTGAGGGAACGGCGTGAACCGATGAGAGATGATGGGACAAAGCAACTGCTAATCAGTGGCGCGGGGATGGTCGGGAGTGGATTGTTGTGCGTGGTGCTGCTGGTGACGGTGCTCGGCGGTTACACGCACACGGGCGCGACGACGAACAGCGGCTGGTTTGCGTTGATTGTGGCGATGATGGCGCTTCCCTTTGGCGGATTGCTGCTGACGCTGGGAGTGGCCAAGTGGCTGGGCAAACGAGGAAAATGATTCGACCGGGCGCGACGGGTTTGATAAGCTTTCAACTGACCCGGATTTGCGAGCAAGGAGAAGATGATGGCAAAGAGCGTTAACAAGGTGATTTTGCTGGGCAATGTGGGCAAGGACCCGGACATCCGGTCAACACCAAGCGGGACGATGGTGGCGAATTTCACGCTGGCGACGAGCGACCGCTACCAGGATGCGCAGGGCAACTGGCAGGACCGCACGGAGTGGCACAGCTTGGTGGCGTTCAAGCGCACCGCCGAGATCATCCGCGATTATGTGAAGAAGGGATCGAAGCTGTACATCGAGGGCAAGTTGCAGACGGGCAGCTGGGACGACAAGCAGACCGGGCAGAAGCGCTACAAGACTGAAATTATTGTGAACGATATTTCGCTACTTTCGGGGCGCGACGAGGGCGGCAGCCGCGCGAGCGCACCGTCGAGCGCGTATGACCAGCGGCAAAACGCAGGCGGCGCTGCGGAGGATTTCTCGCAAGCGGCGGAAATCTCGGATGAGGATATTCCGTTCTAACGACTCAGCAGCCAGAAACATGAAGGCCGTCGCGTGATGCGACGGCCTTTACAACATGGAATTGATTTATGCCTTTACAACCGGCGTGAAATCCGACCATTGCTCGACGCGGAAAGCGCGGATGTCGCGGACAGATTCAGGAAACCAATCTTGCGCACGGAGTGCCTGTATGGTGAGGAAGAGATTGGCCATGTCCTCGTCATCACTTACATTGAGACTGCCTTGAACCCGACGGAAATCAAATCTTTGGAGAATAATCTCCATCTCACGATACGCTTGTGTAATTCCTTTCGGGTGATGTTGCAACGTGTCTTTGACCACCAAATCAAATGCGATGGCGTACATTATCCAGCCTCAGGGTCGGAATGGATGTGCGGCAGCAAATACTCTGTTTTTTCGCCGGATTTAACCAAAGTAATTTCGACCCACCAATCACAATCATCATCGCTTCTGCGCAGGATTTGGCCGACTTCGTATACATCACCTGCGCTGCCAAAACATTTGATCTTGCCGACCGGGACAACGGGTTGAGCATATGCCGTGGCCATATTGATTACCTATGCGCCGGCTTTTTTCTCGATCTTGGCCCAGGCGTCCTTGAGTG